>QNDJ01000194.1 GCA_003644825.1 Candidatus Zhuqueibacterota bacterium
ATATATATATTAGTTCGTACCTGGTTTTTTCTATATGGATTGGTATGGGAATTTTTCTTATTCTGAGATTATTAATTTTAGTTACAAAAAAAATTGGTTTTATTAAAGATCTGGTTTATTCTGTTTTTTCTATTGGTTTTCTTATATTGATTCCTGGAAATATGTTTATTCTTAACTCCAAGGAGAATAATTTATCTAAGATGTATATTGCAGAGGACTTCGGTCATAACATTTTAACAACCTGTGAAAAAAATGCAATACTTTTCACCAATGGAGATAATGATACTGTTCCATTATGGTTTAATCAGATAGTTAAAAATGTAAGACAGGATGTTACTGTTGTAAATTTAAGCCTGCTTAATGCTCCCTGGTACATATTGCATTTGAAAAATGGGCCTAAAAAACTGCCTGTAAATTTTACAGATGAACAGATTAATACCATTTCGTTTATTCCCTGGAAAAAGAAAAACGTAACATTAGATGTTCCAGAGAGCTTAAGTGTAGTTATTGACACTACAAATATTGAAGAAAAAGAGTTCCAACTTCCTGAGAAGATAAATTTTACTGTTGAACCTACCCTGGGGGATAGATTTTTAAGAATACAAGATTATATCCTTCTTAACATTTTAAATACAAATAAATGGAAAAAACCAATATATTTTTCTGTAACAGTTCGGGAGAAAAATTTTATCGGGTTAAAACAATATTTTCGGCTGGATGGCTTTGCATACAAACTTATTCCATTTAAGAATATGTTCATAAATCCCGATATACTTGAAACAAATCTTATAAAGAAATTTCGATACAGGCATTTGAAAGATGAATCATTAAGATATTGTAAAGCAACAGAGAGTATGATTCCTAATTACAGGTTTGTATGGATTAAACTTTTAGATTATTACAGTAAAAATAATATGGACGTAAAAGTTAATTTGATACTGGATGCTATATCAAAAGTTCTTCCTCAAAGATTACTGAGGTAATTATTAAAAAGTCAAATACATTTAACACGTAATGAATGATTATGAAATTCAGATTTTTTATTTCAGTATTCTTTTTTAGTTGCTTATTTTTAACGTCAGGTTCTATGTCTCAGGATTATAAATTAATTAAATGTGGAACTATTATTGATGTAGAAAATGGAAAAGTCCAGAAAAATATAGAAATATTAATAAAAGATAACATTATTGTTAAAATAGGGCAAAATCTTGATAGACCTGATAAATGCGGGGTAATAGATTTATCGGGTATGACTGTTCTTCCCGGTTTAATAGATGCTCATACTCATATTTGTATTAATCCTGATTACAGTAAAAGAGACCCTATATTGTATGAGACTATTCCATACAGAGCAGTAAAAGCCAGTGTTGCAGCTGAAAAAAACCTGAAAGCAGGATTTACTTCGTTAAGAGATGTTGGGTGTGAAGGTGCATTTCTTGCTGACATTGCAGTTAAAAATGCCATTAATGACGGGCTGATTAAAGGACCGAGAATGCAGGTAGCTTCTTTAGCATTAACTATTCTTGGAGGATATGAAGATATTAGAGGTTACTCACCTGAATTAAATTTACCTTCTCCCGGGGTTGTGGTAAACAGTAGAGAAGAAATGATTAAGGAGGTAAGAAGACAGATCAAGTGCGGGGCAGATTTGATAAAAATCTACGCAACTGGTACTGTAAGTGATATTTCAAGAGATACATTTGAGCCTTTATCACAAATGGAAATTGAAGATATAAAAGCAGTTGTTAAAGAGGCTAAAAGATGGAATAAGTTTGTTTCAGCTCATGCTTATGGAGGAAGAGGTGCAAAAAATGCAATCTTAGGTGGTGTTAGATCCATAGAACATGGAATTCTTCTTAATGAGGAACTTCTGGATTTAATGAAGGAAAATAATGTTTTCTGGTGCCCGACCTTAAATGTTTACAGGTCTTTGAAGGGAGCAAAAGGTATAGATGAAAATGTTCTACAATATATTTTAAATAACCATAGAAAAATATTCAAAATTACTGTAGAGAAAGGAGTAAAAATCGCTTTTGGAACGGATACAGGGGCAATTCCCCACGGTAAAAATGCAGAAGAATTTGTAACGATGGTTAAATATGGGATGTCCCCTATGAAAGCAATTCAATCAGCTACTATTGTTGCTGCAGAACTGATGGGATGGGAAAATAAAGTTGGTAGTATAAAAAAGGGAAAATACGCAGATATCATTGCTGTTAATGATAATCCACTGGATAATATTTCTGTTTTAAAAGATGTAAAATTCGTTATGAAGAATGGAAATATTGTTAAGAATAGTGTTAAATAAAATGTAAGTTGGGAGTTTACTTTTATGATAAACATCAAAAGAGCAATAATAGACAGTAAAATTGAAAAACTTGTAAAAGAATACAGGAAATTGAAACTTGAACTCGAAGAATATAAAAGTGAACTTAATATTCTTAAGCAGGACCCTCAAGTAAAAAAATACATTGAATTAACGAATATAATTGACGAAACTCCTAAAAAATTAGTAGAAATATCTAATGAAATAGCTGCTCTTCAATACCAGAAAGAAGACCTTATTAAAGCAAAATAATTTTAAGGTTAGAATTATGAGTGGTAATAGAAAAGTCTCAAGAAGAAAATTCTTAAATAAGAGCCTCAAATATTGGGGATGTATTTATAGCGGTTCTGTATTTAACTATATAAAAGTTGAAAACAGAGATGAATTTGACCTGATTATTAAGAATTGTAGTATTGTTGATGGTACCGGAGCCGATGAATACAAAGCGGATATTGGTATTAAATCAGATAAAATTATAACAATAGGTAATCTTTCCAGTAGAACATCTAAAAAATATATTGATGTTAAAGGTTATATAGTGTCACCTGGTTTTATAGATATTCATTCTCATACGGATATAGATTTATTTGTAAATCCGAGAGCTGAAAGTAAGATTCATCAGGGAGTAACAACAGAAATTGGAGGGCAGTGTGGTTCATCAGCCGGTCCCTGGAGAGGGGAATCTCTTGAGAAAATTAAGAAATATCTGTTTGAGAGGTATGAGCTTAATGTAGATTGGATGGATATTGGAGGATTTTTCGACAGGCTTGAGAGGAATAAAAGTGCGGTTAATCTTGCGAGTATGGTCGGGCACGGAACTATAAGGGAATCTGTGATGGGAATGAACAATAGAAAGCCACTGAAGTCCGAAATTGATGAAATGAAAAAATTGCTGATGAAATCTATTGAGGAGGGTGCTTATGGATTATCAACAGGGCTTGAATATACTCCAGGGAGTTTTGCAACTACTGAAGAAATTATAGAGCTTGCAAAATTGCTATCAAAGTATAATTTGACTTATGCAAGCCATATTAGAAATGAAGATGATAGAGTACTTGAAGCTGTAAAAGAAGCTATTGACATCGGTAAAAAAGCCGGTGTTTCTGTACAAATATCACATCTAAAAACAATAGGTGAAAGAAATTATTCGAAAATTGATGAAGTATTTTATCAGATGGAAAAAGCAAGAAACGAAAAACTTAATATAAATTTTGATAGATACCCTTATATTGCCTATAGCACCGGGATGGATATTTTATTTCCTCTATGGGCAAGAGAAGGTGGAAATGAAAAATTTATTGAGAGATTGAAGGATAATCAGTTAAAAAGTAAAATGAAAAAGAAAGTTATAGATAAGATAGAACTACTTGGAAATTGGAATAAAATTATGATATGTAATACTTTCAATAAAAAATATAATTACTTAAATGGTAAGAGAATAGGAGATTTAGCTAAAGAAAATAATGAAGAACCTTACGAATTAATAGTAAAATTGTTGATTGAAAATGGAAATAGAGTTGGGATTGTTGGATTTGGAATGAGCGAAGAAAATACACAAAGAATACTGGTGCATCCCCTTGGAATGATTGCATCGGATGGTTCTAATGCAGCACCTTATGGAAAACTCAGTAAAGGAAAACCTCATCCAAGATATTATGGAACATTCCCGAGAGCGATAGGATATTACTGTAGAGAAAAGAAGATATTTGACCTTCCCGCTGTTATAAAAAAAATCACTTCGATGCCGGCAGAAAAGGTAGGTATAAAAGACAGAGGTAAAATAAAAGAAGGATATTTTGCAGATTTGACCATATTTGATTATAATAAAATTATAGACAGAGCAACATTTATAAATCCTCACAGATACCCGGAAGGAATAAAATATGTAATTGTTAATGGGAAAATTGTGATTAAAAATGGTGAACATACTGGAAACCTTCCAGGTAGAGTTTTAAGATTTAAAAAATAAAAAATTTTATGGAGGAAAAATATGCCAGAAGAAAAAATAGGGATAGTAACAGGGTATTTCAGTAAAATTGGAGTAGCTGTTATAAAAATAACATCTGGGAGTTTGAAAATAGGAGATGAAATTCATATTAAAGGGCATACAACAGATTTCAGTCAAAGAGTTGAATCTATGCAAATTAGTAACCAGCCTGTCAATGAAGTTAAAGTAGATGACGAATTCGGATTAAAAGTAAATGATAGAGTAAGAC
The DNA here is from genome assembly GCA_003644825.1 of Candidatus Zhuqueibacterota bacterium. Taxonomy (GTDB): domain Bacteria; phylum SM23-31; class SM23-31; order B21-G16; family B21-G16; genus B21-G16. The sequence goes on from QNDJ01000194.1 coordinate 4,543, forward strand.
GTAATGACGAAGTATTCAAAGTAACATAATTTTCTTTTAGTTCTACTTCAAATTTTGTGCTTTTATAATTTGTGAGTTGCTCGTCTTTATAGGAGTTTTTTCCGAGATATTGTTAAATATCGATAGAGTTGTCAAAATTGCGGGACGAGATTTGGTAATGATA
>QNDJ01000195.1 GCA_003644825.1 Candidatus Zhuqueibacterota bacterium
TAAAATTTTTTATTTGAGTAGTTCTGGAATTGCAGGTACAGGTTTTTTTCTTCCGTTTTTCACTAAAGTTTGTTTGCAGTTTTTACACGTATAAAGTTCTATAATTTCATCTTTTTTTGCATCTCTCAATTCAGCAATTAGTTCAATATCTGTATGTGAACACATTGTTTTTCCCTCATCTTTTTTTCTATTTAATCGACATACAGAAAGAAATCCTTTATTTTTTAAGGTATCAATTTAAATATTTACCTGTTTTTTTCTCCAGGATTGATGATACCTTAAATCAGAACAAGTATATGTTAAACAAAGATTGAATAACAGAAGTTTACTTCTTCTGGGAAGAGAAATAAAAGTTCTCTTTTTTAGTCATTCCAGAAAGAGCATTAGCCTGCCTGTATGGAGACCAGTTTTTTGTAAATGGGTTCCAGGCTCTGCAAAGATACTGAGTATCTGGAGTAATAAAATTCAGTGTGTATAAAACCTTACCTTCTTTATTTGTTTTTACAACTTCTTCTTTTCTTGTTCCCCCTCCGGCAGCCCTTGAAAATTCAATATATCCTACTGTAACATCTATTCCCGGCATAGGAACATTATCCACATAGACTGTAATAATAAGTTTGAACTCTTGATTGGAGGATTTGGAATTTTTTTTACATTCAATAAACGCAACAGTAAAAATAAAAATGAGAATAAGAATCTTCCTTATCATTTTCTCAACTCCATTGGCGTTTTAATAGTATAATTTTTTATCGTTCAAATTAATTTAAATATAATTTCTATTAAAATCAATTATTTTTACGTCTGGCATACCAGATATAGCGGGAAATAAGGAAAATTGTCGATAAAAAGATATTATGATTCTGATACGATATTAGTATCTTCTAAAGTTTCTTCTCTGTTTATTTTTCTGTGATCTTGCTTCATCTACTTTTAGAGTACGTCCTTTAAAATCGGAACCATTGAGTGCTTCTTTCGCACTTTCAGCTTCGGATTGATTTGACATTTCCACAAACCCGAACCCTCTACCTTCAATTATGTTAACATCTCGCACTTCACCATAATTGGAAAATAACTCTTTCAGTTCATCGTTTGTTGTGGAATAATTTAGGTTTCCCACATAAAGTTTACTACCTCGCATTTAAACCTCCTTATTTTTAAAAGAGTTTATTTTTACGAGCAAAGGGCTTATAACGATGCTTTTTATTAGATGATTTCAATGAGCTTAATATCAAAAGTCAACTCTTTCCCGGCAAGAGGGTGATTGGCATCAAGAGTCACAGTTAAGTCAGATACCTCAGTAACTTTAACCAGTAGGGTTCTACCATTTTCCTGACGAATTTGTAGCTGTTGCCCGACCTTTAGCTGGAGACTTTCCGGGAACTGGTTTTTTTCAATCACAGCTACCATTTCTTTTCGATGGGGTCCATAAGCTTCTTCTGCTGTGACTTTTGCAATTTTGGATTCTCCAGGGTTCATTCCGACTATTGCCTGTTCAAAACCTGGAATTACCTGCCCGCTACCTATTGTAAACTCCAGAGGTTCTCTATCAAGAGATGTGTCGAACACTGTCCCATCATCCAGTTTGCCTGTGTAGTGAACCTTAACGGTATCACCATTTTGTGCTTGTCTCATTATTTTCTCCTTGTTATTTATATGTTATTATTTAATATAAATTTAAAAGGGTAAGGAATTACGAATTATGGAGGCTTGGAATATTTTTGAAGATGGAATTTCTCGATAATTAAAGCTTTTAATTCATAATTCTTTACTCTTAATTTTATTAACGCTACAAATCTGCAAGAGTTTCCCGGTAGAAATTTATTTCTATCTCAGTAAAACCATTTTTTTTGTTTCTATATAATTTTTAGCCCTTAAAATGTAGATATAAACTCCTGAAGGCAAATCTTTCCCTTTTTCATTTTTCCCGTTCCATATAATACTATAATTTCCCGGCAGTTTTTCTTCGTTTACCATCGTTTTTACCAGTTGTCCAAGTGTATTATAGATTTTGAGTTTTACCTTACACGGCCTTGATACATAGAATCTGATTTCCGTTTCCTGATTAAAGGGATTGGGATAGTTTTGAAAAAGAGAAAAAGTCTTTTGGAAAATATTTGAGTTTTTAATATTACTTACAATTCCTTCTCCTTCTATGATGTGGATTTTCTGGTTTGTTTTAATGTTTAAAATCTTATCGATAGTTCCAGCAGGCCATCTAATTATAAGACTATCGATAATGTTGTGAGCACCGAGCCCAAAATGAACGAGCATAGAGTTCTGAGAAAGATAACCCGAACCGCCTGAAATCTCACGATACTGGGTCAGATCCCCGGAATATAGAATTATTTTAGCTCCTATTCCGTTATATGGGCTTTTTTTCCCGGTAACAGTAATAAGTAGCCAGTTATTTTCAGCAAACTTATTTATATAAAGCTGACTGGGTTCAGAACTTCTCACCAGATATATATCAAGCTTACCATCTTCATTGAAGTCGGCAATGACAACGCTGTTTCCACTACCTATGTCTGCCACTCCTAATTTTGAGCCTAAATCATTAAATGTTCCGTGTCCACTATTAATATAAAGATTATTAAGCCTGTAGTTGTTTACAACATATAAATCAAGGTATCCATCGTTATTGAAATCACCCCAGGCAACGCCATAGCTTGTTAAACTATCCGAAAAACCTAAGTCTGGAGCAATATCTATGAAATTATCATTTCCTATATTTTTATAAAATCTGTTTTTACCATCATTTGTTACGAACAGGTCGAGGTCTCCATCGTTATCATAATCACCCCAGGCAGCTCCTTTTCCGATTCTATCACAATTTACACCTGCAGGTTCGCTTATATCAGTGAAAGTTCCATCTCCATTATTTCTGTATAATCTATTTTCTGGAGAAAAGTCAGAGCCTGATTCAGTTTCATTGACAATGTAAAGGTCGAGGTCTCCATCATTATCATAATCCCCCCAGGTAGAACCTCTGCCGATGGAACTGTCCCTGATACCTGCTTGATAGGATACTTCAATAAAACTGCCATCTCCGAGGTTTTTATATAACTTCTTAAAAGCATTTCCTGTTGATAGAAAAAGGTCTATGTATCCGTCGTTATTGTAATCACCCCAGGCAGAACTGAAAACCATCGGTAAGTCTCTTATTCCTGCAGAATCTGTAACATCAGAGAAGGTAAAAATACCATCTCCTCTATCGCCTTCGTTCTTATATAAAGTACTTAAACCACCTGATACATTGCCAACAAAAAGGTCAGGAAGTCCATCTTTGTTATAATCTGCCCAGGTAGCTCCCCTGCTATTAATTCCATAGTATACACCTGCGATATGAGCCACCTCTGTAAATTTTAAATCTCCAGGATTTCTCTGGAAGAGCATATTTGAACCTTTAGCGGTTATGAAAATATCCATTAAGCCATCCACATTGAAGTCAATGATAGATGCACCGAGCCCTGGTGGAGATACGCCTGCATCCACTGCTATGTTTTCAAAGTTTTCCTGAGCGTAGACAATAGTTAAGTTTAAAACCGATACTATTGTCAGTAGAATTTTTCTCATATTCGGTCTCTTTTCAAGAGACTTCAAAAAACCTGCTGGTAGAACCATAGGGAGAAACTTTTACTTCTACTTTTTTTCCGCACCGGGGACACCATCCAACAAAAGAGGTTTTTTCTTTGTTTAGATAAATACGGTTGTAGATGTTGCAGCATTTGAAGATAATACCGATGTATTCCCGGTTTTCATTTTTTGTTGACATTATTTTTTAAATGTAAAAATACGCTCCAGTTCTTTTTTAAAAGCATCAAAATTAGTTTCATCAAATAGAACGAAAACTACCTTTTTCAGATTCTTAGCAATTTGAAGAAATTCTATGGCTTCGTTCAACATAACAGGGGCACACTGATAAGGAGATAATCCACCTACACCGGTTCCAATGGAAGGAAAAGAAATTGAGCTCAAATTGTGTTTTTCGGCAAGTTCAAGGCTACTCAAGGTGGCTTTTCTGACTTTATCTTTGTCAGTTCGCAGGTTCTGCCCCATACCGGCGGCGTGTATGACATACTTAGATTTAAGTTTACCAGCACCTGTAATAACAGCACAACCTACCTCTACGGGACCTTTAGAAACGGCTTCTTTTTCGATTTCATCTCCACCTTTTCTTTTAATTGCACCCGCAACTCCAGCCCCCATCCAGAAGTGATTATTTGCTGCATTAACAATAGCATCGGTTTCCTGTTCTGTGATGTCTCCTTTGACTATTTCTATTGAACCAGACCCTATTTTTACTTTCATTCTTCTCTCCAGAGAAAATAAATTCTCATAAATAATTTAATTAAAGTATAAATAAAAAACAACAATGAAAAATAAATAATATCTTTTTAATTTTGAAAAAAGTTTTGTAATTTATACAACATAAAATATATGTATAGGATATGGGTAAACAGCAATGAGGATAATTGATGTTTTAAAGGATGAAAATATTTCACTTTCTTTGAATGGTAAAAGTAAAAATGAAATAATTACTGAACTGGTAGAATTAGCCTCTAATTCAGAGAATTTTATTGATAAAAATAAGGTTCTGACTTCAATATTTGAGCGGGAAAAAACAATGAGTACCGGTATAGGTTATGGTGTTGCAATCCCTCACGGTAAATCGACCGGAGTAAAGA
>QNDJ01000196.1 GCA_003644825.1 Candidatus Zhuqueibacterota bacterium
ATGCCATCCCGAAGAAACTCATAATAAAATAAATGAATTAATTTTTTCCTTAATGAAAGGTAAAAAAGTTGAAAAAATAATCAATGATAAAAACAGGAAGTTAAAATTTGTTTATTATCCTATTTTCGATGATAATAATAACAATTATAGAGGTTTCATTGAATTATCTGATGAGATATAAACTTAATTAGAATTAAATATTTAAATAATAATAATGGAGCTAACATGAAAGAATATTCCGATTTAAAATTCAAAGAAAGGATACTAATGGGTCCAGGACCGAGCAATGTTAATCCAAGAGTATTACTTTCTATGTCATACCCTATGATTGGTCATTTAGACCCGGATTTTCTAAAAATTACAATTGAAGTGCAGGAACTTTTGAGATGGTTATTTCAGACAAAAAACATGTTCACAATTCCTATATCTGGAACAGGAAGCTCAGGAATGGAAACTGTATTTGCTAACTGCTTTGAAAGAGGTGAAAAGGTAATTATCGGAGTAAATGGAGTTTTTGGAAAAAGAATGTGCGAAGTATGTGAAAAATATGGAATCATCCCGGTAAAAATAGAGGAAGAATGGGGTAAACCTATAAAAACTGAAGATATTCTGAATACCTTTAAAAAAAATAGAGATAGCAGTGGTATTGCTCTTGTACACGGGGAAACATCAACCGGGGTTCTCCAGCCTCTGGAAGATACAGGAAAAATTTGTAAAGAAAATAATCTGATTTTTGTTGTGGATACCGTTACTTCTCTCGGTGGAGTACCTGTTAAAGTTGATGAATGGAATATAGATGCATGTTATAGCGGAACTCAGAAATGTATAAGCTGTCCACCTGGATTATCCCCTGTAACTTTTAGTGAAAAAGCAGTTAAAAAAATCAAAAATAGAAAATCCCCGATTGAAAGCTGGTATCTCGATATGACAATGGTTGAAAAGTACTGGTCTTCTGAAAGAATTTATCATCATACTGCCCCAATATCGATGATTTTTGCCCTCAGAGAAGCCCTTAGAATAATTTTCGAAGAAGGACTGGAAAGAAGATTTGCGAGACATAAAAAAAACAGTAATGCTCTTATTGAAGGATTAAAGAAAATGAAAATAGAACCATTTGTAGATGAAGATTTTCGCCTTGCTTCCCTGAATTCTGTTAAAATACCTGATGGTATCGATGATGTAAAAGTAAGAAAAGAATTATTAAATACATACAACATCGAGATTGGTTCAGGCCTTGGGGACCTTAAAGGTAAAATCTGGAGAATAGGACTAATGGGCGAATCTTCTTCTGAAAAGAACGTAGTATATTTTCTCGGAGCACTGGAAGAAATTCTCCTCAAAGAAGGATTTCTGAATTCTGCTGGTCAGGGAACTGCAAAAGCTCTGCAGTTCTATTCATCATTTTCTTAATATGGGAATAAGAAAAACTGTATTCTATCATTTAAAATTATATTTCTTTAATTAAACCTATTATAAATACAAAAAAAACATTGACTAAAAGGTCAAAATACATTTTTGCTGGAGGTGTTTAATGAAATTAAAATATATAAAATTATCTACAGATTTTGTTCTATTATTTTTAACCAATTTTTGCCTTTTTGCTCAAATACCTATGGAGAAAGTCTTAAATCGAATTACCATAGCTTCAAAAAATGGAACAAGAGGTCTTGTGGATACAATTGGGTTTGCCCACACAGAAGAACAAATGAACTTTATAGGAAAATTATGTGAAAAATTAGAAAAAGAAAATATCATCAAAAATCAGAAAAAATATAACTTATCTGAGCAAACTGGCATAATTGCAGGGGTTTCTCCCCACGACGATTACATTATCTCGGGCAGAGTTTATACTAATGTAATAAGGTTCATAAAAGCAAAAACTATCGTATTGATTGGTAATTCCCACTGGTCTCAAACTTTTGGAGTACATGATAAGTTAATATTTGGCAACTTCAAAAACTGGACAGGACCTTATTCTCCGGTAAAAGTATCTCCTTTAAGAGATGAAATCATAAAAATCCTTCCTGAAGAAAGTTTTATTGTAAAAAATAAAATCATTGAAACAGAACATTCTCTCGAAGCTTTAATACCATTTCTTCAGTATTACAACAAAAACTTCGAAATTATACCAATTTTAATTCCAGTTATGACCTGGGAAAGTATGAATAAACTTGGTAGGGAACTATCTTCAGCATTTAAAAATATAATCACAGGTAAGAACCTCAAATTAGGTACAGATATTGCTTTTTTAATTTCTACGGATGGAGTTCACTATGGAGACTATGGTTGGAGTTATTATGGATATTACCCATTTGGAACAGACGCTGAAGGATATATTAAAGCAACAAAACAGGACCATGAATTGATTGCCGATTTTCTAACTGGCCAGCTCAAATCAGAAAAAATTCATAAATTCTTCTCAAAATGTGTTAACCAAAAAAACGTATATGAATACAAAATAACATGGTGTGGAAGGTTTTCTGTATCTTTTGGGCTTAATTTTCTTTCAATTCTTATGAAAGATTTGAATCGCAAACCGCTAAATGGTTTTTTGCTAAGGTATGGAACAAGTATAGCATTTCCGACTCTGCCAGTTGAAAAATTTGGACTCGGTTTAACAGGACCTACAAACCTGCATCATTTTGTTTCTCACGTAGCTATAGGATATAAATAAAAAATCTTATTTACCTGTTGATATGTAGAACTCACTTATTATATTTTTTGTAGCTTACTGAAATACCTGACCTGCTTGAACGCACAATAGTAGTCTCCATATAAGGAAGGTCTTTTAGATAATCAAGAAAATCTTTTATTCCATACATATACCTGTTCAAGACATTATGAGCAGTAAAGCAACCATTTTTTTCAAGTTTGGGCAAAAGTAGCTTAAGGTAATTTTTATACCAGTTTTTATCAGCATCAATAAAAATAAAATCAAAGGGTCCTTTCAGTTCTGGAACAAGTTTATGGGCATCTGCAAGTCTTGCATCAATATAATCCTGTAATCCTGCTTCTTTGAAATTTTCCAGTGCTCTTTTATACCGCATCTCATTTATTTCTATCGTAATCAATTTACCACCTGTTTTGCTGAGAGCCCAGGCAATCCATATTGTCGAATGGCCCGTTGATGTCCCAACTTCAAGTACTTTTTTATACCCGTTTTTAATTATAATATCATACAATACTTTACCATCAGACTCCGGTATATTCATATCATACCATCTATGTTTCATACTTTTAAGAAATTTCTTCACCTTCTCATCAAGGTCTTGATTTTCTTTTTGACCAGGGGATGCACTTAGTATAAATATTAAATTTAATAAAAAAGCAAAATTAACAAAAATTTTAAACTTACTGTTCATTTTTTACTCCTTGATTTTAAATAATCTATTTTTTTTCTATCTGTTATATATCTTTTTTTGAAAATAAAATACACAGGCACACCTGCAGAAACAGTCAAGATTGCAATAGAAGACTCAACCGGTCGCTGAAGAAAACTCAAAAAAAGAATAAAAACCCCTGATATAATATATATCAGTTGAACAAGTGGATAACCAGGTAGTTTATATTTACTACCCAATTTACTTCTTAATCTAAAAATGCCAGAAACAGAAAGAATCGGAAAAATACCAAGTGAAAAACCCATATATGTAAGTATCTGTTCAAAAGTCCCGGAGAGCACCATTATAACTGCTATCAAACATTGCAATATAATCGATTTAGATGGAATATGTGAAACAGGATGAACATCCGAAACAAATTTAAAAAAATATCCATCTTTTGCCATAGAATAATACACTCGTGGACCAAGTATAATAAAAGCACTTAAAGATGAAAATAAAGCAAAAGATATTAACATTGAAAATAAACTTTCCATCGAGCTTCCAAATAAATTCTTTACAGCCAAACCACCAACAGAGATAACACCTTTCATAGCTTCAGGTTTTATAGCAAAAACGTAGAATATATTTAAACAAAAATAAAGAATAATAACTATCCCCGTCCCTAAAATCAAAGAAAGAGGCAGATTTCGGGATGGTTTCTTAATCTCAGAACCAATGTATGCAGAGGCATTCCAGCCACTATATGCAAACATTATCCACATAAGTGAAAGACCCAATATCTTAAACTTCTTAAAATCTAATATAAATTCTTCACTGTAAATAAAATGATTGAAATTCCCCTTTCCGAATATAAAACCAATAAATAAAAGACATAATATTAAACCCACTTTTGATAATGTTAAATAATTCTGAACTATCGCACCAAATTCAATTCCCTTTAAATGAATAGCTGTAAAAATAATTATAACAAGAATCGAATAAAACTTTTTTATAAATACAGGGTTCACAATTCCACCCCAGTCTATAATAACTGGAAAAGCCCTTGCAATATACTCAGTAAATCCTATTGAAGAAGCTGCAATTGGTGCTGAAAACCCAACAAAAAAGGAAACCCAACCACTTAAAAAACCCATAAGAGGATGATACAACCTGGATAAGAAAATATATTCTCCACCCGCATAAGGCATAGTTGCACCAAGTTCTCCATAGCTCAATGCCCCACATAAAGCTATAACTCCACCAACTAACCATAGTAAAAGCATTACAACCGGGTCGTTCAATTCTTTAATTAAAAGCCCTGAAGTTGTGAAAATTCCGGCTCCAATCATA
>QNDJ01000197.1 GCA_003644825.1 Candidatus Zhuqueibacterota bacterium
ATTAAATGGTTGAAAAATGAGATATTAAATTTTCTCAAAGGATTTCCTGATGTTTCAATTAAAGCCGAAGAGATTAAAGTTGAGATTCCTGAAAATAAATTAATTGAGAATATGGATGGCGCTGTAAAATCTTATTTCAATGTATTGATGTGGTCTAAACAGGAGCCTTTTGGAGTAATAAATGTATGCAGTTATAGAGAAAATGCATTTAATGAGGATGATGAACGATTTTTAAATAATTTAGCAAAGCAGTCATCGAATATTTTATCCCGGTTGAAAGATGTTATTGAGAGTCAGAAAAGAAAATTACAGACGATAATTGATGGCATTCCAGATGGAATGATTATGTTTGATAGTAATGATGGTTCTATTTTAACAAATCCAGTTGCAGATGAAATTGTAAGAACATATTCCGGAAGAGATGTTACCCTTAAATCAATTGAAAAAACTTTTAAAATTTCTTTTATGGATTTATTAAATGAGCTTAAAGAAAATAATAAAACAGTAAGAAAGGAGATTATATTAGGAGAAAACGAAAACAAAAGAATATACGATGCAAATGTAGCTAATCTGGAAAATCCTGATGGTTTAATACAGGGGCTGGTAATGGTTCTAAGGGATGTTACAAAGGAGAGGGAGCTTGAACGTATGAAAAGAGAGTTTATATCTAATGTATCCCATGAATTGAGGACTCCTGCTGCCATTGTTAAGGAATTTATCTCTATACTCAGTGATGGTGTTGCTGGTAATATTAATAAAGAACAGAAAGAATATCTTAGTATAATGTTGAACAATGTTGAAAGACTTTTAAGACTGATTGAAAACCTCTTGAATATGTCTCGTATAGAATCGGGTCGTTTTAAAATTAATAGAAAAGATGTTGATTTGAATAAACTTTTAATAAAAATAAAAGAAAGTCTTGAAGTGAGGCTATTAAAAAATGGACAGAAATTGAAGTTAAACATTCCACGTAAACTTCCTGTTATTAAAGCTGACCCTGATGCGCTGATGCAAATTATTACCAATTTTGTTGATAATGCAAGGAAGTTTTCATCCAGTGATTCTATAATAACAATTGAAGCGTATGAAAAAGATAATAAGATAGTCACCTGTATAAAGGATAGAGGAAGGGGAATTTCTCCAGAACATCTGGATAGGATTTTTGAAAGGTTTTATAGAATTGAAATGCCAGAAGATGAAAAAAAGGAAGGTGTTGGGCTTGGGTTACCAATTGTAAAAGAACTTGTGACTTTACACGGTGGTGATGTTTGGGTTGAAAGTGAAGTAAATAAAGGTAGTTGTTTTTATTTTTCTCTACCTGTTAATTAGAAAGGATTAAATATAGATGACTGATAAAAAAAAGATATTAATTATTGATGATGAACCAGACCTTGTTAAAGCTTTAAAAGTAAGGTTCCAGAATGAAGGGTATAATGTGATTTCGGCTAAAGATGGTGCTGAAGGTCTGGAAAAAGCAAGAAAAGAAAACCCTGACCTGATAATTTTAGACCTTATGCTGCCAAAAATTGATGGATTTAGAGTTTGTCGATTTATAAAATTTGATGAATCCTATAAACATATTCCAATTATAATGTTAACTGCAAGAATTGAAGAAGAAGATAAAAAACTCGGATTCGAGACAGGTGCAGATTACTATATGACAAAACCTTTTGATAACCAGAAATTAATGGATGTGATAAAAAAGTTCATAGGATAATTGTGGAAAATTTATTATTAGTTATATGGTTTTTTATAGTCGGGAGTGTTATTGGTAGTTTTTTAAATGTATGTATATTTAGAATTCCTGAGGGGAAATCGGTGATTTTCCCTGTGTATTCTTTTTGCCCGAAGTGTGAAAAAAAAATATTATGGAGAGATAATATACCTTTATTAAGTTTTTTTTTACTGAGAGGAAAATGTAGATTTTGCAGGGAAAAAATTTCGGCAAGGTATCCTCTTGTGGAATTTCTTTCAGGTGCTGTTACTGCGGTGAATTTTTACATATTTGGGTATAGTTTTTATTTTTTACACATCACGATATTTTTTTATTTTTTGATTTTGTTAAGTTTCATTGATATAGAAAAAGGAACTTTACCGATAAGAATTTCAATTATTGGGGTTGTATGGGGAATTTTATCTGGGGTTTTTGGCAGAATTTTATCTACTTATGAGATTTTACTTGGCGGTATTCTTGGTGGTGTTATAATAATAGCTGTTGGTTTGTTTGGTAAATTAGTTTTCAGGAAGGAAAGTATGGGTGGTGGTGATGTTTTGCTTGCAATGATGATTGGTTTTTTCCTCGGATATAAGGATGTGTTTATATCAATCTGGTTAGCGTTTTTAATATCTTTTATATTTATTATCGGTTACATAATAAAAACCAGAAAATTAAGAGGAAGAATTAAATTTGGCCCTTTTTTAAGTTTAGGGGCATTTGTCTGTGTATTTTTTGGAGAAAGGCTACTTAGCTGGTATTTTAGATTATTATAAATTCAGGAGGGAGGATTATTTTGTTAAAGGGTATAAGAAAAAGACTCGGTGATATTTTAATAGAAGCAAATAAAATCAGTGAAGAACAACTAAAACAGGGGCTTGAGCTCCAGAAACAGAAAGGTATTCCGCTGGGAAAAGCACTGGAACAACTTGGTTTTATTACCCAGCAGGAAATTATAGTGGCTTTAAGTGACCAGCTGGGGATACCTTACATTTCTCTAACGACGTATCAAATAGATACATCTACTCTGGCATTGATTCCGGAGAGTTATGCCAGGGAACATAAACTTATTCCATTATTCAAAATCGGAAATTCCCTTACTGTTGCTATGGTAGACCCACTTGATGTTTTCACTATTGATGACCTTTCGAATAAAACAAAAATGGAGATTGAACCAGCAATCTGCTCGGAAGAAGAATTAAATCAGGTTCTGGACCAGTATTATGGAGCCACAAGTTCTGTTGACGAAGTTGTGCAGATAATTCAAGACCAGGATAAAGACCTTATGGAGGATGAAATAGATGAAATTTCCATCAAAGAAGCTGTTGATGAGGCACCTGTAATTAAGCTTGTAAATCTCATTTTCACTCAGGCAATTAAAGATAAGGTAAGTGATATTCATATAGAACCAGAAGAAGATTTATTAAGAATTAGATTCAGGGTAGATGGAGTTTTGAGTGAAGCTTATGTTCAACCAAAAAATCTTCAGAATGCTATCATTTCAAGAATAAAAATTATGGCGGAGATGAATATCGCTGAGAGGAGACTTCCCCAGGATGGACGATTCCAGATGAAAATTGAAGGAAAAGAAGTAGATGTTCGTGTTTCTACATTTCCTACAGTTAATGGAGAGAATGTTGTTATGAGGATTCTTGATAAATCAAATGTTATTACCAGACTGGAAGACCTTGGTTTTGTTCCGAAGGTTTTGAAAGAATTTAAAAGATTACTTTCTTTACCTTATGGAATATTGCTTGTGACAGGCCCTACTGGAAGTGGTAAAACCACAACTCTTTATTCTGCTCTTAATTCGATAAATTCTATGGACAGAAATATTATTACCATTGAAGACCCTGTAGAATATCGTTTAAAGATGATAAGGCAATCTCAGGTTAATCCAAGGGCTGGTTTAACATTTGCAAATGGTTTGAGAGCAATATTAAGGCAGGACCCTGATATAATTCTGGTTGGAGAAATTAGAGATTCAGAAACTGCAAATATTGCAGTTCAATCTGCGCTTACAGGTCACCTTGTATTAAGCACCCTGCATACAAATGATGCATCAGGAGCTATTACCAGGTTGATAGATATGGGTGTGGAACCTTTTCTTGTTTCTTCTTCCTGTATGGGAATAATCGCTCAGAGATTGGTTAGAAAAATATGCCCCAAATGTAAAGAAGCTTATAAGCCTTCAGAGAATTTACTAAAAGGCCTTAATATTAACACCGATGGAAGGGATTTTACCTTTTATCGTGGTAAAGGATGCAGACATTGTAAGGATACAGGTTATAAAGGAAGAATTGGAATTTTTGAGTTATTAACTCTTGATGATGAAATTAGAGATATGATCCTCGGTAAAGCTTCCACATCTCATATTAGAAAAGTCGCTTTAAAAAAAGGAATGAAATCCCTGAGGCATGATGGTATAATTAAAGTTATAAATGGGATTACAACAGTTGAAGAAGTTATAAGAGCTACCCAGTTAGATTGAACAATGAAGAAAACTCCTGAAATTTACAATAGAGCCTTATTATTTGAAAAGGAAAATAGTATAGCTTCCAGGATCGAAAAAACCCTGGAAAGTTTAAATATTGAAGTGAAGAGAATTAAAGATGTCTATTCTGTTTTTTCCTTTTTGAAATTAAAAAAGTATAGTTTTATTATTATTGATTACAATGTACCTGTAATTGGTTTTGAACAATTTATAAAACTCGTAAGGAAGATTAATACAGATATACCTGTTTTTTTACTTTACAATGAAAAGGATGATTTAACAGCAGAAGAAGAATTAATATCAAAAGAAGTATATTGCAGATTCAGAAAACCGTTTTCCATTCAGAAATTCAGTGAAAAAATTGAAAGTTTAATGAATTCATTAAAAATAAAGCAGGAGTTAATGGAACATCAGGAGTGGTTAAAGCAGAAGTATGGTGTTGATAATGTTATTGGGAAA
>QNDJ01000198.1 GCA_003644825.1 Candidatus Zhuqueibacterota bacterium
CTCCTGCTAAGTAATACCGCTTTTGAATATATCTGATTCAGTATTTCTTTATTTGCATCTTTTTGAGCAGGATAATTCTCTTTTTTAAAGGAAATATATGTTAAAAATTTAAACAAGGGGAATATCCAGTATAATAAGATAGAACTTTTTCTATACCTATCACCTTCTAACTTGTTTATTACAAATCCATTTGTGTGTAAAATATATCTGAATTTATAGAAAGGAGCAAGGTTAATATGGTCAATTATTTCGGGTTTTTCAAACTCATTTAATGGCCTTGAGCCTAAAGGATAAAATCCAGTGAGAAAATATTTAAGCCTTGAAGCAAGACCCAGAATATTTGGTGTTGAAAAAACTAAATAACCTCCTCTTTTTAAAATTCTATAACATTCCCTGACAAAATGAAAATGAGACTCAATATGTTCCACTCCTTCAACACATACTATATAATCAAAATATTCGTCTCTAAAAGGAAAACTTTTATTCAGGTCCATTCTTACAAACTCTATATCAGAAACCTTAAAATTAGAAGAAAGCAAATCGCTTGCAATTACTGAATATCCCATATTCTTTAACCTGAGTGATAGCCCACCCTGACCGGCTGCAAGCTCAAGTACTCTTCCTTTATCTGAAAAATCCATAAAAATCTCTTCAATCTTTAAATTTGTAGTCATATAATTAATATTCAGTTTTTCCAGCTCTGGAATTTCCACTCTCTTTTTCATTTACGAATAAACCTCTCTATTTCCTTTATCTTTAACATTTCCATTTCAATATGATGGGGGGTTATCAACTTCATACAGATTTTACTTTTACATTCCTTTTTATTACATTCTATACATTCAACATTACTTTTTACCACTCTAAATTTTTCTCTATCAGGTGGGTTCCATACTACATCACTTGTAGGACCAAAAATTGTAATAGTAGGAATATCAAGAGCTGTTGCTATATGCTTCTGTCCATTATCATTACAGATCAATAGGTGGGATTTTTCAATGAATCCAGCCATTTCCCGAATATTCGTCTCCGGAATAACAAAAACATTACTATCTACAACATTTACAATCTCCATAACATAATCATATTCTCCCGGACCCCACAAAAAAATAACCTTAGCCTTGTATTTTTTTACAAGCAAATTAGAAAGTTCTGCAAAACCATTTTTTGTCCATCTTCTTGCCTGCCGTCGAGAAGTCGGTGATATAGAAACTACAAAATCTCTATCATTTATTCCTTTGTAATTAAAAAATTGAAGGGCTTTTTTTCTATCCTCATCTGTTAAATTTAATAATAATCTGTGAGTTTTTTCTTTTATACCGATTAGTTCAAGAATTTCCAGCTTCCTGAGTGCATTATACTTCAAATGCTGATTGAACATTACTTTTAGATTGTATGCATATTTTCTACCCCTTAAAGCATATCCTGCTCTATATTTTGCTCCACATAAAATTGATGCTAAAGCTGTTCCCGGGGTTCCAAGTAAATCCACTACAAAATCAAATTTATGTTTTCTCAAAGATGTAAAAAATTTAATATCTCTTAAAGGATTTTTCTCCTTTTTAAATAAGATTATTCTATCTATATATGGGTTATTGTAAAGAACCTGAGCAGGTGCTTCTTCAGTTAAAAATGTAATATGACAGTCTTTTTTATTTTCTTTAAGCACCTTTACAAAAGGAGTTGTTAATAGTACATCCCCAATTTGCCTTAACTGTATAATAAGAATTCGATTTATATCATCTATTAACATTATATACAAATTCTTTTTTTCATTTTAATAAACTTTTTTCATCCAGAATAACATTAATCTTTGAATATATATCCATCATTTCATCCTTTTTGCCATTAACAACAACTGTAAAATGTTTATTATCTTCAAAATATCCATAATTTCTATAATTATTATGTAAAAATATCCCTATTGAAGGCGTATCAACAATATATGAAATATGTAATGGTCCAGTATCTCCACAAATAAAAACATCAAGAAAAGAAATAAACGAAGCCAATTTTCTCACACTGGTAAATTCATATAATCTGACATCATAATTAATGTCATTAACCATTTTTTTTTCATCTACACCATAAAATAAAAAAACAGCATTATTTTTGTTTTCCTCAAGTTTCAATTTAAGTTCAATAAAATTTTCAATCTTCCATCTTTTTTCTTTTGCACCACCAATCCACATACCAATAAGATTTTTTCCTCTATAACAGCTAAAAAACGATTCTGCTTCTTCTTTTTCTTCTTTATTTAAATAAAGATTTCCCTTTAAAATAGGTAAATCTTTTTTGAATATTCTTATTAGGTCAAGCTGAATATCTATATAGTGTTTATTCAGGTCGGGAGTAACTAAAAGATTGAGAAATATATCCGAGTACTCTTTTTTAAATCCTACCCGTAAAAAAGCCCTGCTGAGGTATGCTATAAGGCAGCTTGTAATTGATGTTGAACAAGGGTTGCTGCAATCGATAGCAAGGTCAAAATTTCTTTTTCTTACTTCCTTTAATAATTTTAACAAACATAGCGGGTTTTTAATATATTTTTTATGTTCAAAAATAAGAACTTCTTTAATATACGGGTTATTTTTTACAACATCACTATTTTCCCTGCACACAAAAATTGATATACTGGCATCAGGAAATACCTCTTTTAACCCTCTGATAAGAGGCAATGATAAAATTAAGTTACCTATTTTTCTATCAAGTCTGATAACTATAATATTTTTTATCCTGGATAGTTCAATTTCATCTTTATTAAGGCTTTTACTTTTAAGCAGTAATTTAAAAATAAAAAATAGAAAGCCTTTACCAGATTTTTCGATTTTTTTCAGTATCGTCATTTTTACTGTCTAAATTGCATTTCATAAATTTTTTTATACAGGCCTTCCTGATTAATCAATTCTTTATGTTTTCCTTCCTGAACAATTTTTCCTTTATTCATAACGAGTATTTTATCGGCTTTTTGCACAGTAGATAACCTATGAGCAATAATTAATGATGTTCTTCCTTTCATTAATTTTTCCGTAGCCTCCTGAATAAGAACTTCTGACTCACTGTCCAGGGAAGACGTTGCTTCATCAAGTAATAAAATTCCCGGATTTTTCAAAAATGCTCTTGCAAGAGCTATTCGCTGTCTTTGACCCCCTGAAAGGGTTACACCCCTCTCTCCTATTTCTGTGTTATATTTTTCGGGTAAATTTTCAATAAATTGATGAGCATTAGCGGCCTTCGCAGCATAAATCACCTCTTCTTGATTTGCTTCAAGCCTACTGTATTTAATGTTATCCATTATTGTCCCTGAAAATAAAAGAGTCTCCTGAGAAACTAAACTCATTTGATTCCTTAGAGAAGTTAATGAAATATCCCTTATATCAATCCCATCAATTGATATTTTTCCATCTTTTACAACATAGAATCTCATTAACAGATTAAAAATTGTTGTTTTTCCCACACCACTTGGACCAACAATTGCAGTAGTTGTTCCGGCTTCTATATTTAAGTTAACATTTTTCAATACATTATCTTTGCCATTGTAAGAAAAATTAACATTTTCAAATACTATATCACCTTTAATATCTTTAAGCACCAGTTTTCCATCTTTCTGTTCTTCTATTTCAGATTTTTTATCCAGAACTTCGAAAATTCTCTCAGAGCTTGCAAGAGCTCTTTGAACCACCTGGCTTGTTTCACCCAATGTTTTTATAGGCTTATATGCCATAGATAACAATACAACAAACCGACCTAATAAACCCAGTGACATATCACCATTAATAACCTTATATCCACAAAAAAGTATAATAAGCAACATACCAACAGAACTCAAAATTTCATTTGTCGGTTTTAATAATGCTACCAATTTTGCCGATTTCATTGAAAACCTGTAGTTATCATCAGCTTTTCTTGCAAACCTCTCCTTCTCATAATTTTCCTTTACATAAGATTTTACTACCTTTATCGAGGATATAGTTTCCTGTAAAAAAGCATTGATTTCAGCTATTTTTAGATTTATTCTTCTGCTAATATGCCTGATCTTATCTCCAAAATATTTTATTACTATACCTGCAACAGGAAAAATAATTAAAGCAAAAAGGGTTAACTGCCAATCCGTGAGAAACATCCCGGTCACAAATATAATTGAATATATAAATGCCTGAATTATTACTATAGAAGAATTAAAAGAATTTTCAATCATTGCTACATCATTGGTAACTCTGGACATTATTTCACCGGTCTTACCCCTGTCAAAATACAGCATAGATAAAGAAACCAACCGGGAATACAGTTGATTTCTTATCTTTCTTAAAATTTTCTGGGTAATTGAAGCCATTAAATATTCTTTTATATAAACAAAAATACATTTGAACAGAACAATAAAAACTATTATTGCACCCAGAATTAATAATGCATTCAAAGCTTCATTATATCCATTAATCGTAAAGCTAAAAAGTTCTTTACTGTTACTTGATGGTTTTACGTTTATGGTTGCAACAATTCCTTTACCATTGCTGATATTTGTACTTATTTCGCTTAAACCATCGATTAAAACCTGAAAGGCGGGTGCAAATATGGCATCACTGAGACCCATAAAAAACGTACACAATAATCCAGCTACAACACCCTTCCAGTAAGGAAAAATATATGAAAGTAACCTTAACCC
>QNDJ01000199.1 GCA_003644825.1 Candidatus Zhuqueibacterota bacterium
ACTAATGAGGTAATTCATAAAATAAGAGAAAAATGTAAAATGGTATCTAACAGTGTTAAGTTAAGTTTTGGAAGCAGTAAAACAGTTCTTCAACAGATACTGGGAACCACAAAATCTGATATAATTGTCAAAATTAAAGGAGAAAATTTGCAGAAGTCTAAAGAATTAGCTGAATATGTTGTTCAGAAAATGAAAAGTATTAAAGGATTAAAAGATATTTACTCAAACTGTGAGAAAGGAAAACCTGAAATAATTATTGAAATTAAGCGTGATAAAGCAGATAGTTATGGAATATATTTAAGAGATATTGCCAGATTTGTTGAGGATTTTATAAAGGGCAGGATTTCGACCCGATTGAAGGTTTTTGACCGTAAAATAGATGTTCTTGTTCGTCCAGACCAGATAAAAATGCAGCAAATGGAAGATTTGCTCAATTCATTTTATAAACAGGGTGATGTTTATATTCCTTTGAGAGAACTTGTAAGTTATAGATATTCGCGGGGACCGGTTGAAATTATAAGAGAAAATCAGGTTAGAGAAGTATCTGTTTTTGCCAGTGTTGAAAATAGAAGTTTTAAGGATGTTGTTGATGAACTTAAAAAGAAACTTAAAAATATTGAGAAACCTTATAACTATCAAATAACTGTGGGTGGTTCTACTGAAGAAATGAGAAGGTCTTTCAGGTCTATTTTTACTGCGATTCTACTTTCGATTGCCCTTGTGTATATGATTTTAGCATCACAATTTGAATCTTTTATTCATCCATTTGTTATAATGTTTGCAGTTCCTTTATCTTTGATAGGTGTTGTCATAACCCTTTTCGTAACTGGAACAGGCATTAGTGTTATGTCCGCCATTGGGATGATAATACTTGTTGGAATAGTTATAAATGATGCAATTATTAAGGTTGAATTCATAAATAGATTAAGGCGTGAAGGTAGACCATTAAAAATAGCCATTGTGGAGGCAGGTAAAAAAAGGCTACGACCAATAATAATGACAACAGTAACAACAGTTCTGGGTCTTTTTCCGATGGCGCTCAGAATAGGAAAAGGCTCTGAATTGAGGTCACCACTGGCAATTACTATAATTGGTGGAATGATTTCTGCCACTTTTCTTACATTAATTGTTATTCCAGTAATATACAGCTATTTTGAAAAATTAAGAAAAAAGTAGTAAATTTTTATGAATATAATTAGAACCAGTATAAAACGACCTGTAGCGGTATCTATGTTTTATTTTTCAATATTTCTTATAGGATTATACTTTACAGGAAAGATACCCATTGAACTGCTACCAGATTTTGAGTTTCCCAGATTAACGGTTTCAACGTCCTGGCCTCAAACCTCTCCTGTTATTGTTGAGTCATTTGTTACTTCACCAATTGAAGCAATCGCCAGCACAATAAAAGGAGTTAATAAGGTTAAATCGACTTCAACTGAAGGATTATCACTGGTAAGTATAGAGTTTACAAGAGATACAAATATGGATTTTGCAGCCCTCGAATTAAGTGAAAAACTGTCCTTAATTAAAGAAAATTTACCTTCGGGTGCATTTGAACCTCAAATATTAAAATATATACCGGAAGAATTTAGGACTCAGGGATTTTTAATCTACAGATTAACAGGTGCCCTTTCACTTCAGGAATTGAGAAAATTTGCAAAAAACAGAATAGAAATACCTCTGAAAAGTATTGATGGAGTTGCAGATGTTGAAGTTATTGGTGGAATGGACAGAGAAATAAGAATTGAAATTGATAGGCATAAGGCAGATTTATTTAATGTATCAGATGAAAAAATTATTAATGCCATTAACGATATGGATATAAAGATAGATTCTGGAAAGTTATACAGAACAGGTATCAGTTATGATGTTTTTGTTTTTAACCGACTAAAAAATGTGAATGAGATATCAAACATAGTTGTGGATAAAAAAGAGGGAAATTTAATCAGGCTGAAAGACCTGGCAGATGTGATAGATACTTATAAAGAGCCTTTTTCTCTTTACAGGATTAATGGGAATCCTGCTGTAATAATTGATATTAAAAGAGAAGCGGGAACCAACACTATAGTTGTAGCTAATAGAGTTTTCAAAAAAATTGAGGAGCTTAAAAAAGGTTTTCCACCGTCAATTAAAATTATAAAGGATGTAGACCAGAGTGAAAGAATAAAAATTGAGTTAAAAAACTTATTATCAAGGTCTGTTTTTTGTGTTCTAATAATTTTTATAGTTTTACTTATTTTTTTGCGAAGTTTTAAGGTTCCAGTAGTAATATTATCTACGATTTTTTTCTCGGAGTTATTAACCATAATATTGTTTTATTTTGCCGGTACAGGTTTGAATTTGATTACTCTTGCAGGTCTTGCCCTTGGATTCGGAATGCTTGTTGATAACTCCATAGTTGTACTTGATAATATTTACAGGTATAAAGAAAGAGAAAAACTGATTGAAGATGCCGCTGAAAAAGGAACAAAAGAGATTTCGCTCCCAATAATTGCTTCAACTCTTACAACCGTGGTGGTTTTTCTTCCTTTTTTATATATGACTGGAGAAAATCGCCTGAATTATATTCCACTTGCAATGGCAGTTGCATTTTCTTTACTTTCTTCTCTTATTGTTGCATTTACTTTCATACCTTCTGTATCCTGTAAAATGTTTGCTGAAGTCGGTGAAAGAAAAATTAAAAGTAAAAATAAATTAATTGACTTTATTACTAAGAAGTATTCAACATTTTTGAAGGTTATACTTAAATATAGAATAGCTACAGTTTTATGTGCAGTTTTAATATTTTCAGGAAGTTATTTTCTTTTTGATAAGTATGTTACCAGAGGTAGAATATGGAGTAGTTATGGAGATGATACATATATCAGGGTAAATATAAAAATGCCAGAGGGGTCTGAAATTGAACAGGCTGATATGATTGCAAGGATGTTTGAAAATAAGATTCTCGGGAACCCTTATGTTGCGAAGGTTTCTACGCAAATTAGCAGAGAATATGTAACAATTAGAGTAGATTTCCCTGACAGCATTAAATTTACTGTTAAGCCTTTAATTTTGAAAGATATGTTGACTGTTTATGCTGCTGGAATGGGTGGTATTTCGGTTGGTGTTTATGGTTTTGGAGCAGGTTTTTATACAGGTGGAAGTTTTTCAACTCAAGGTTTTAGAATAAATGTTCTCGGTTATAATTTCAATGAAGTTAAAAGGATAGCTGAGGAAATTGGAAAAATTCTTGCTAAAACTGGAAGAGTTGATAATATTGACACAAACAGTTCTGGATGGTTTCATCAAAATAAAATTTATGAAACCAATTTAAGGATAAAGAGAAATAAAATCAGTGAGTATAATATTACAATCAGGGATGTTGTATTTACCGTGCAAAAATATTTGAAAGGAACAATTTATAACAGAAAATTAAAAATTAAAGGGGAAGAAATAGATTATAGCCTGAAATATAAGGGATTCAGGGATTTTCAGGTTTCGGACCTTGAGAATTTATTGATAACCACAAATTCAGATGAAAAAGTTCGCCTCTCCAGTATTGCAGAAATTACAAAAAGAAAGGTTATGAATAGAATTGAAAGGAAAAATCAACAGTATAACAGGGTTGTCTTTTTTGAATATCGTGGGCCTTTCCAGATGGGGGTAAAACTTGTTAATAGTATTATAAAAAATACTCATCTTCCTGAAGGATACAAACTTGATAAAGAATTTAGACTATTTATTTCTGAAAGTGAAAAAAAGGAAATTTACTTTGTTATACTTATGGCAATAATTCTTGTTTATATGGTAATATCAGCACTTTATGAATCATTTCTTCATCCTTTTATAATTTTATTAACTGTTCCAATGGCATTAATTGGAGTATTTTTAATATTCTTTTTCCTTGATAAGAACTTTGATAGAACAGCATACATTGGTGTAATCCTTCTTGCTGGCATTGTTGTAAATAATGCTATAATTCTTGTTGATCAGATAAATTTGCTGAGAAGAAAAGGGATACCTGTGTATAGTGCTATTATTAACGGATGTTTAAACAGAATCAGACCCATTCTTATGACTACAATTACAACAATAGCAGGTTTACTTCCATTAATTCTTTTTACTTCATATAAAACAACAGGTGAATCAATCTGGTATTCTTTATCAATTGCAACAATTGGGGGGCTATTGCTCTCGACTCCGCTTACCCTTACAGTTATACCTGCTCTTTATCTTCTTATTGAAGAAATTAAGTTTAAAATCAAAAAATCTTTTATCGGTGATAGTTAAAATTACTGTCAATGTAAGAGAGGTGACCTCATCCTATCTATCATTGTAAGTCCCGTGTATCCTGGGCGGAACAAACTCTTCAACAATATCAGGAATTACCCGGGTCTTTACTTATTTTAAATAGATGTGCTAAAACTTAAGTCTGATAAAAAATCTCAGATAGTTTGGTTAAACAAGTTTCACCGATAAAATAATAATTGAAAATTGATTGATTTATTCAACTTAAGGAATTAAATTATTGTAGTAAAATCAAAAATCGGAGAAAAATATGGAAGATGAAAAAAAGAAGTGGAGTAAACATTTTGGCAAAAAAAAGCCGCTTGATGTTTATGAAATTACAAAGCTTGTTTTTGAATGGAAAGTCC
>QNDJ01000200.1 GCA_003644825.1 Candidatus Zhuqueibacterota bacterium
CTTTCAGCGCTTTTTCATACTGCCCCTGGCTAATATATATTTCTCCGAGGGTCATTGTAGCAATTTCCGTTGAGAAATCTTCTTCTCCTTTTTTTTCTTCTACTTCAGGTTTTTCTTCCAGGTCAAACTCATCGGTTTTTTCTTTCAGGTCAAGTTCCATATCGCCGGTTTCTGGTTCTTTTTCTTCCAGAAGGTCTTCATGGAGTTTCAATTCATCTTCGTCAAAAAGTTCTTCACCCAGTCCTTCCCCACTGATATGTAAACCTTCCAGTTCACTCTCATCAAGCTTTATATCTTCTTCATCAAGAGTTATTTTTTCTTTATCTTCTTCCTCTTCTTCTGGTAAAAATTCTGTTTCTTCTGGTTCTTCCAGCTTTAAATCTTCACCCAGAACAGTTTCATCTTTTTCTTCGAGCAATTCTTCTGCTTCTTCCTTTTCTTTTTCAACTTCGAGTTCCTCTGGTTCAGATATTTCCTCACCTTCACCCAATTGAAGCTCTTCCTCTGTAATTTCCTCTTCTTTCTCTGGTTTTTCCTCTTCTATATCAAGTTCAGGTATTTCTTCAAGCTCTCCAAGGTCTAATTTTGTTTCTTCTTCAGGTGATAACTCCAGGTCAGAAAGATCTTCAATATCTTCATCTTTAAAATCAAGCTGAGCTTCATCCAGTTCAGGTTCTCCTTCTTCCTCTACCAGTTCTGGTTCTTCCTCATCAACTCCCAATTCCTGTCCTACTTCAGGCTCTAATTCAGCACCTTCTAATTCTTCCTCTTTCAGTTCAAATTCAGGCTCGGGTTCTGTAATTTCCTCTGGTTTTGTTTCAATTTCCTCTTTCTCCTCTATAACATCACCTTCTTCGGGTTGTATTTCTTCTATCTCTTTTTCTTCTTCAAATTCAATTTCTTCTTCAGGTATTTCCTCAACCTCTTCACCGATTTCGGGTATCTCCTCTTCTTCAAGCTCTTCTGCTTTTGCTAAAATATCCTTCATCTCTTTTTCATCCAGTTCTACCATTTCTTCGGGCGGCATTTCTACTTCAGGCTCTTTTTCTTCAACTTTTTCTGATTCTTCTTCCATTTCCTCGAAATCAGGTTCTTTTAATTCCATTTCCAGTTCTTCAGTTTTAAGTTCTTCCATTTCTGGTTCTTCAGGAATAGATTCTTTTATTTCAGGTTCTTCAGGAATTTCTTCTTCTTCCATTTTCTCTGGTTCAGCTTCACCTTCAACCTCTTTTTCGGGTACTTCTTCTTCTAATTTTTCTTCGGCAGGTTTCTCTTCGGTTTCAATTTTCTCTATTTTCTCTTCAGGTTGAACTTCTCCTATTTCTTCATCAACAGGAGCCTCTTCGACTTGCTCAGAAGGTTCTTCTTCAGCAATTTCTTCCTCAAATTCCGGTGCAAATTTTTCCTCAGATGGTTCCGGAAATTCATCTACAATCTTTGCAACCTTAAAATTAAGAGGATCAAGCATTTTTAATCTCCTGTAATTCTCTTCATACAGGTCATCCATCCCCTTGGATTTCATAATATCGCCGATTAATTTATATGCAATAGGACACTGAGGGTCTGCAGTAATTATTTTATTAAAAGACTCCAATGCTTTATCTTCTTCTCCAAGTTGAAGGTAACATTTCCCCAGAACAAGATGCCCAGTAAAATAATACGGGTGAAACTTTAATCCTTTCTCACATATTGAAATAGCTTTTTCAACCTCTCCCTCCTGAAGATAAAGGTCTGCAAGCCTGGCAAAAAATACTGATTTAGGGTTCTTTGTAGTCTTTTTCTCAAGTTTTTTAATAAGTTTTTTATTATCACTCATAATTAAACCCCTTTAATAAATAAAAATATTACCAGCCCGAAATTACATTATTTAATACATCCGTAGCTAATTTCTCCACTGCTTCATCTATTGATTTATCTCTTTCACTTAAATCTGAATAAATACCAAAACCATCAAAAGATTTTTGAAAAATAATTTTTCCTGTTTTCTTATTTTTAAATGTTACATCCAGATATATATGAAGCTCAAATTGTCTTGCCCTTTCTGTTTTTTCAAGAGATGATGGTTTATCCAGTACACGAGTTATAACTCCATTTATAATACCATCAGCCTTATCAATAGAAGTAATTTTCAGGCTGTTGTCTTTTAAAAATTTATTGACTAAAGACTCATTAAGTTTTTCTTTTAATCTGTATTCAGAAGACCTGTCTTCAAAAATTGGAATAGCAATCGAATTTATGCCCGGTGTTGGTGTCCCGGTAAAAGAATAATGAAAACAACTCATTACTAAAATAAATAAAAATATAAAAAATATAGTTGAGTAATTACATCTCATTTTTTGTTAATTTATATTCTTTCAGTTTTCTATATAAAGTTCTTTCACTGATGCCAAGTGCCTTTGCAGATTTTCTTCTATTACCATTAAACCTGTTTAAAGCATCAATTATAAGCTCTTTTTCAATATTTCTCATTTTCAGGTCAGGATATTTTCTTTCTTCTGTTGTTGATTCCACATCTTCTATATGATGATATTCCAGTTCTACCGGTTTAAACGGGACTCCACCCTTCTGAAAAACATATCTATCCATCAGTATATTTTTAATTTCAGAAATTTCTGTTCTCAAAGCAAGAAGAGTCCTGTATATTATTTCTCTTTCAGCCTGTTCAGGGGTTTTACTGACCGTTACAGGTAAATTTTCCCCCGGAACGTAATAGTTTCTTATATTTTCAGGTAGATCGAATTCCTGGATCATTTCCCCTTTTTTTATAATAACAAGGCTTTCAATAAGGTTCTTTAATTCTCTTATATTACCGGGCCAGGGGTATTTTAATAATTTTTCCAAAGCTTCTTTACTGATTCCATTAAATTCAATTCCATTAGCTTCAGCAAAATTTTTCGCAAACATCTCTACAAGGATTGAAATATCTTCAGGCCGTTCCCTTAAAGGTGGTACAAATATAGTAAAGGCTTTTAATCTGTAATATAAATCTTTTCTGAATTCATTATTTTCTACAGCTTTTTCGAGATTTTTATTAGTAGCCGCTATAACCCTTGTATCAACTTTTATTTTATCTGTTCCTCCAACTCGCATAAATTCTCCATTTTCCAGCACCCTGAGGAACTTAACCTGAGTTTGTAAACTCATTTCTCCGATTTCATCAAGAAAAATTGTTCCTTTATCAGCGATTTCAAAGTATCCTTTTCTACGGCCAACAGCACCAGTAAAGGAACCTTTTTCGTGCCCGAAAAGCTCACTCTCAAGAATCCCCTCAGGAATTGCACCACAATTTACAGTAATAAGTTCCATATTCTTTCTTTTGCTGTTTTTATGAATAGCTTTCGCAATCATTTCTTTACCGGTGCCACTTTCACCATATATCAACACAGAGATATCTGTCGGAGCAACATCCTCAATCATCCTGATAATATGTTTAATTTTATCAGAATTGCTGACAATTCCCCATCTATTTACCAGCGGCTTAAATCTCATTTTCGGAAACGTAACTATAAGTTTTTTATAAAATAAAACTTTTAATTAAAAATTCCAAGTCTTTTTAGTCCTTTTTGACCTATATCTTTCCTGTAATGCATCTTATCAAATTTGATTTTTTTAACACTTCTATATACGCCATCAATAGAACTCTCAAGGTCATCACCCAGATATGTAACTCCAAGAACTCTTCCCCCGTTTGTGAAAAATTTCCCATTTTTCTTTATTGTTCCAGCATGAAATATTAACTCGTTTTCTGTTTCTTCAAAAGAATCTAATCCAAAAATTTCCTTACCTTTTTCATAAGAGTCAGGATAACCTACAGATGCAAGAACAACACAGGTGGCTGATTTTTTCAAATTCTCAACCTTCAAATTTTTAAGTCCACCTTCAATTACAGCAAAAATCACCTCCATCAGGTCTGTTTTTAAAAGAGGTAGTGTAACCTGAGCTTCAGGGTCTCCAAATCGGCAATTATATTCCAGCACCTTTGGAATACCATCGTGAATAATTAAACCAAAATATAGAACCCCTCTATATGGTCTTCCCTCTTTCTTCATAGCATCAATTGTAGGATTAATAATTGTATTTTTTATCTTTTCTAAAAGAGCATCATCTACAAGAGGAGCGGGAGAATAAGCACCCATTCCACCTGTATTAGGCCCTTCATCATTATCGAATACCCTCTTATGATCCTGAGAAGATGGAAGTAACACATAATCATCGCCATCAGTTATAGCGAATATCGAGGTTTCCTCTCCATCAAGAAATTCCTCAACAAGAACCCTATCCCCTGCTTTACCGAATTTTCTTTTTACAAACATTAAATCAGCAGCTTCTATTCCCTCTTCAATTGAATTGCAAATTATTACTCCTTTTCCACCAGCTAAACCATCAGCTTTAACAACAAACGGTGGGGTCTTACTCTTCAAATAATCAATCAACTTTTCTCTGTCGTTAAAAACTTCAAACTCCGGAGCAGGAATATTATATTTTTTTGTAAGCATATCAGCAAAAACTTTACTTCCCTCAATTTCCGCTGCTTTTTTCGATGGACCAAAAAGTTTTAAACCATTTCTTGAAAATAAATCTTCTATTCCCTCAACAAGAGGAGCTTCAGGCCCAACAATAGTA
>QNDJ01000201.1 GCA_003644825.1 Candidatus Zhuqueibacterota bacterium
AAAAAAGGTTTTATTTCCAACGCAAATGATGGTTATTCTGTATTAAAAGTGATTAAATCTATATATGAGTCTGCAGAGAAAAATAAACCCATCAGGGTCAACACCAGCTCAAAAATCGAATAAAAGGATAAAAAAATGCAGTACATTGGTCTCATTGGAACAGGTTTTACCGGCGAAGTTCATGCAGACTGTTTTAGCAGAATAAAAGAAGCTAAACTTTACAGTGTTTTCAGTATAGATACTGAAAAAGCAGAGTTTTTTGCAAAAAAATATAATGCAAAACTGTGTAGTTCAATTGAAGAATTATTGAACAATGAAAAGATTTCGGTTGTGGATATATGTGCTCCAACTCCTTTTCATAAGACTATAGCTCTGAATGCCATAAAAAAAGGGAAAGATGTTATATGTGAAAAACCAATATCTCTAACTGTAGAAGATGCAGAGTTAATGATAAATACAGCCGAAAAAAATGGTAAGAAACTGTTCATAGCCCATGTTCTGAGGTTTTTTCCTGAATATTTAAAAACAAAAGAAATAGTAGATTCTGGCAGGCTCGGTTCAATAGGAACGGTAAGAATGACAAGAGCAGCAGGTATCCCATCTGGATATGACAACTGGTATATTGATAGGAATAAAAGTGGTGGTGTACTTATTGACCTTCTTATTCATGATTTTGATTTTCTCAGATGGTGTTTTGGTGATGTTAAAAGGATATACGCTAAAAATATTGGAAAAGGCAGAAGGCTTAAGATTGATTATGCACTTGTATTAATGAGATTTCAAAATGGAGTAATAGCTCATCTTGAGGGAAGCTGGGCTCATAAACCCGGTAGCTTTTTTACGAAAATTGAAATTGCTGGAAACAATGGATTGCTTACCTTTGACTCAAGGTCTTCCGTTCCAGTGCAGATTTCAATTAATAAACAGGAAGATAATGTAAAAGATGTAATTATACCGGAATCTCCTGTAAAAAAAAGCCCTTATCTGCTTGAACTGGAGCATTTTATTGATTGCCTCGAAAATGACAGAGAGCCGATAATTAATCCTTATGATGCATTGAAAGCCCTTGAACTGGGTATATTAGCTGTAAAATCTTCTAACACCGGTGAAGTTATCGAACTACAATAATAAAACAGGAGAAAAATAAATGTCTGTTAATGTGGGTATAATCAGCCTCGCACATATGCATGTATTCAGTTATATAGAGTGTTTGAAAAAAATGAAAAATGTAAATATCACTGGGTTCTTTGATGATGAGCCCGAGAGAGCAAAAAATACAGAAAAAAATTCGGGTATAAGTTATTTTGATTCGTTGAGTGCTCTTTTGAATAAGGGATGCGATGCTTTAATTATCTGTTCAGAGAATAATAAGCATCTCGAATATCTTTCTGCTGGAGCTAAGAAGGTAAAATATATATTGTGTGAAAAACCAGTCGCAACAAATATTGAACATTGTTTAAAAATGAAAGATATATGCAGGGATAAAAACATAGAATTCCAGACAGCTTTTCCTGTGAGGTTTACATCCCCGGTAGAGAGTGTTAAAACCGGTGTAAACAATGGATTAATCGGAAAAGTAAAAGCAATAAAAGCTACCAATAGAGGTACAATGCCAGGAGGATGGTTCATTAATAAAAATCTTTCAGGAGGAGGTGCTGTTATTGACCATACCGTTCATGTAATAGACCTTGTCCGATGGATTACATCATCAGAACCTATCTCTGTTTATGCAGAAATAGATACAAAATTTTATGATATAGATGTAGATGATTGTGGAATCCTTTTCGTAGAATTTGCTGATGATTTCTTCATTACTCTGGATACAAGCTGGTCAGTTCCAGAAGTATTTCCGACCTGGGGTGATGTAACGATGGAAATAATAGGTGAAAAAGGTGTTATCTCTCTTGATGTATTCAGTCAAAATATCAATCTGTATATTAATAACGAAAAAAAATACCAGTGGACAAACTGGGGAGATAATATGGACTTCTATATGATAAAAAGTTTTATAGATTCAGTAGAAAATAAAACCCCGGTTTCTGTTACCCTTGATGATGGAATTAAAGCTGTAGAAGTTGCTATCGCTGCATACACATCTGCCAGAGAAAAAAAAGTTGTAAAACTACCTTTAATCAAATGAAGTCATTTGAGAAAATTTTTACTATCCCGATATGCACTACATAACTCAATTTTCCTCACTGTTTTACATAAAGGTAGTAGTAGTATGAGTTATGTAATACACACTGTAAACTGAATCATAATAATGAAAATAAAGCTTATTTTTTTAATGAGTATTCTTTTTTATCCTGCAATTGTGTTTTCATTTCAGAGCTTTATAACAAATAACCTTTATCAGAAGGTGCAAATCCATCAAAAAAAGGAACTTACCCGATTGAAAAAAATAATGAGATTAAAACGCCCTGAATTTCCCAGGTATTTTCACATCCTGAATAAGAACGAATCAACAGAAACTACAGGCGATACACTAAAATTTTTCACATTAAATTACAAAAATGGAATATCTATCGGGTATGATACAGTTCTTGCTATTTTAAAGAGGTCAGGGGAAAAATCCAATATCTGGGTCGAAAAAAAGGAAATAGACAATCATCACATCAACGATAGTTTTCTGGACGAATTCTTAACAGTGCTTGAAGATTCTACGGGTGAAGATTCTAATGCACCTTCTCTTGGAATCATTGATATTGAAAAGAAATATTTTGGAGAAATAATTGATTCTGACGATAATAAAAAAATTGATTTTTTACTCCTTGATATAAGGGATGATTACGATAGCCTCACTATGGGAAATTTCCAGGCAGGATACTTCTCCGAAGTTGATCAAAGAGATACTGTATACAGCAACAGGAAAGACCTTATCTATCTTGACACATATCCTGCTCTAAATGTCGGTGGAAAAGAAGGCGTATTTAAAACTGCTGCTCAGCTTGTGCAGATGTTTATTCATTATTATTATGATAACGATGAGTATCCTTTTATAAGAACAGGGACATCTCTTTATGCACAGACAATATGTGGTTTTGGTATTGAAGACCCTTCTGCATTCTTAAATAATACTGATAAAAACTTAACGATTTTCTGGGATAATGCTGATTTTTCTAAATGTCAGTTGTTTATTCTTTATCTTGCAGAACAACTCGGTGATGAATTTATAAAAAGATTAATAGCAAATCCTCTAAATGGGCTGGAAAGTATCAGAGACATTTTATCCACCTATGAAGAATATTCGATTACCCTTGAAGAAATTTTCAGAAACTGGGCTATAGCAAATTATCTTAATGATGTGTCCGTAAGTCCTGAATACGGATACAGATTAAAAGAAGCAAAAAGTATAAAAGCGAATGTAGCGTATAACCATTTTCTCTATCCTGTATATAGAAAAGGAGAGACTATTGGTGTATTTCCTCTATCAAGGGGCTGGGCATTTGAATATAGTAGATTTACTTTTGGTGATACTCTAACCCTAAAATATTATGCCAGTCAGGGAAGTAAATCTATCAGAGCAATATTGATGGAATTCGGCAAAAATTATAAAAATGTTGAAGAAATTTCATTTTCACAGGAATACACAATTCCCGGGTTCGGGAATAAAGTGGATGAGGTTGTAATAGCGATAATTAATTGCTCATATAATCAGGCAAGTTATAGTTATTCTGCAACGGTAAAGAGAGAAAAAGGGTTTATTCAGGTTAAAAATGACGATGGTAAACCAGCAACAATTAAGTATAATAATGTGGAAACAAACGCATTGTGCTGGGGTGTTCACCATGCAGGTGCAGGCTGGGCAGTCCGATTTGAAGATTTTGACGACAACCTTATTCTTGCTGGAATAAGAATTTACTTGTCTTCAATAGGTGATACCTTATCCTTTAATATCTGGCTGGACCTTGATAACGACGGTTTGCCGGACAAAACTGTGTTTGCCTCTCCACTTCTTGTGATACCACCTGTAACCACCGGTGAATGGTTCGATATTGACCTTACTCAATATGAGAATAAACTGAAATATCTTTATATGTACCACTATTTTTTTGCAGGTGTTCTGCACAAAAATGATGCAGATAATACATATTTCGCTATTGATAGCAATAATGTTAACAATTCCTGTTCTTTTGCAAGAATAAAAAGCTCTGAAAATCAGTTTATGTGGGTAGCTTTTAATAATCTTTCTATGGGAGATGAAAGAGTTCCATTAAGTTCTTTTAATCTTATGTTCAGGGCTGCATTTAAAATTACAGGAAAAACAGATATCGGGAATGAAGAACTCATTTGCATAACTCCCTGTGAACCTGTGCTTTATCAAAATTATCCCAATCCATTTAACAATTCTACTAAAATAAAATGGTATTCTCCTGAAAATTCAGAGGTCGATATAGAAATATTCAACATATTAGGGCAAAAAGTAAAATCTTTTAAAAACTTCCCTTCAAGAAAAGGAATAAATTACATCGAGTGGTACTGCTATAATGACTATGGCAGTCCGGTTAGCTCAGGGATATATTTGCTCAGGTTAAAATTCGGTAATATTATCAGAACAAAGAAAATTATATTGTTAAAATGAATATCTGATGAATTTTTACATGTATACCT
>QNDJ01000202.1 GCA_003644825.1 Candidatus Zhuqueibacterota bacterium
AAAAATTAACCAATTGATATAAAATAATGATTAAGGAGGAGTTTATGAATTTTGCTGAAAGAATGAGCAGACTTGGAACTGAAACAGCCTTTGAAGTTCTTGCAAAGGCAAAAGCACTTGAAGCAAAAGGAAAAGAAATAATTCACCTGGAAATAGGTGAACCAGATTTCGATACACCTGTTAATATAAGAGAAGCTGCAAAAAAAGCTCTTGATGAAGGCTGGACTCATTATGGACCTGCAAATGGTCTTCCCGAGCTGAGAAAGGCAATTGCTGAAGAAGTTTCAAAAACAAGGGGAATCCCTGTTGATCCAGATGAAGTGGTGGTCACACCGGGTGCTAAACCGATAATGTTCTTCACCATACTGGCTCTGGTAAATGAAGGAGATGAAGTAATTTATCCAAACCCGGGGTTCCCAATTTATGAATCGGTAATAAATTTCGTAAATGCCAAAGCCGTTCCCATTCCTTTAAGAGAGGAGAATGAGTTTCGATTCGATATCAATGAATTTAAAAGCCTTGTAACAGAAAAAACAAGAATGGTTATAATAAATTCTCCTCAGAATCCGACCGGAGGCGTTCTAACAAAAGAAGACCTGGTAGAAATCGCAAATACTGTTAAGAACAAAAATATAATGGTTCTTTCTGATGAAGTATATATCAGAATATTATATGAAGGAGAACATCACAGTATTGCAAGCCTCGATGGAATGAAAGAAAAAACAATTATCCTTGATGGATTTTCAAAAACGTATTCTATGACTGGCTGGAGACTTGGATATGGTGTAATGCCTAAAGACCTTGCAGCCCATGTAACAAAACTTATGGTAAACAGTAATTCCTGCACCTGTAGTTTTTCTCAAAGAGCAGGCATTGAGGCATTAAAAGGTCCTCAGGAGGAATCCTATAAAATGGTAGAACAATTTCACAAAAGAAGAGATGTGATTGTTGATGGTCTAAACAAAATAAAAGGTTTTAAATGCCTTAAACCTAAAGGAGCTTTTTATGTGTTCCCGAATATCAAGGAAACTGGAAAAAGCTCAAAGGAACTGGAGTCTATCCTGTTGAACGAGGCTGGCGTTGCTGCTCTTTCGGGTACTTCTTTTGGAAAATTTGGAGATGGATATCTCAGGTTCTCTTATGCAAACTCTATTGAAAATATTGAGAAAGCCCTCGAGAGAATTGATAATGTAGTATCGAAATTTTAATATAAAATTTTTAATGAATATTTTCAAAACGAATTGATAATTAATTTAGTATCCAATAGGGAAATGATTATATACAGGTTTGAAAAATGGGGAATACGAAGAAAACCGCACTTTACGAAATACATAAAAAACTGGGGGCAAAAATCGTTGAATTTGCAGGTTTTTATATGCCTGTATTTTACACAAGTATTATAGAAGAACATAGAAAAGTCCGTTCATCAGTCGGGGTCTTTGATGTATCACACATGGGAGAAATAGAAATTTATGGTGAAAAGGCTCTTGAATTTACTCAAAAAATCACTGTGAATGACCCTGAAAAACTGGAAGTCGGTCAGGTTCAATATTCTGCTATGTGCTACCCTGATGGTGGAATTGTTGATGACCTTCTTGTTTACAGATTCAAAGATAAATTTATGCTTGTTGTTAATGCAGCCAATACCGACAAAGATTATCAGTGGATTTTAGATAACAAAATAGATGATGTGGAAATAAAAAATATAAGCGATAAAATTACCCTTCTGGCTATCCAGGGCCCTAAATCAAGAGATACATTACAAAAGCTCACCAGTATTAACCTTTCTGAAATAAAATATTACTGGTTTAAAGAAGGTAAATTAGCAGATATTGATATGATAATCTCCAGAACAGGATATACAGGTGAACTTGGCTTTGAACTTTATATTTCTCCAGAAAATTCAGAAAGATTATGGAATAAAATCTTTGAAGCCGGGAAAGAATACGATATAGCTCCTGTAGGACTGGGTGCCAGGGACACATTGCGGCTGGAAAAAAAATATGCACTCTACGGAAATGACATTGATAAAACTACAAACCCCCTCGAGGCTGGTCTCGGATGGATTGTAAAGTTAGATAAAAAAGATTTTATCGGAAAAGATGCTTTATTGAAGATAAAAAGTAATGGTATTAAAAGAAAACTTATTGGCTTTATTACTGAAGGAAATACATTTCCAAGAAAAGGTTATAATATATTTAAAAACAATACTATTATCGGTAAAGTAACAAGCGGAACTTTCTCTCCATCTATCAGTAAAGGCATAGGGCTCGGTTATGTTGATATTGCGTATTCAAAAATTGGCGAAAAAATATTTATAGAAATAAGAAAACAAAAAATAAAAGCTGAAATCGTAAAAACTCCTTTTGTTTAATTTGCCAGGGGTACTTTTAAGGTTCTTGATGCACTATAAAAACAGAAAACACAGAAAAAAAAGAACTATAATCGGAATTTTACTTATATCCATATCCTTAATAATATTTTTAAGTATACTATCATACAGTCAATATGACCCTCCCTTCGGAAAAAGTAGCAAAGGTATAGAAAACCTGCTGGGAATAACAGGAGCTTATATCTCCGGCTATATGGTTAACTTTATCGGTTTTCCTTCCATTATAATACCACTGCTTATTTTATTATGGGGTTTTTACATTCTTGCCGGTAAAAAAAGACCTTTAGTAAGAAGACAGAGCCTGTATATTATAACGCTCTTATTTATAATTTCGACATTTTTTGGACTTGCCAGGATTTTTTCTATTGGTGGAATTAAAAACAGAATTGAGTATTCTGGAATTCTGGGCACTTTTCTTGCAGAACATTTAGTTAAATATCTGGGAAAAACAGGTAGTATTATCGTATTTCTCACCATTGTCATCATCTTCTTTACAGGCTGGACAGGGTTGAACATAGAGCTTATTTTCAGAGCCTTTTTTAAAGTTCTCAAACTTATTCTGGAAAAATTCAATCTCTTCCTGATAAAAATAAAATCTAAAAGAGTAAAAAAGAGAACTATTAGAAATCTTAAGAAAAAAATTTCTCCCGAAATTAAGTTAGAAGAAGAGTTTGAAGATGAACTGCCAAGAATTCCAATTCAAAAAGAGAAAAAGGGTGAACATTCAACATTACTTGACGAACTATCAGAATCAAAAAAAGACGAAACTCCTGTAGAATCTGAACCTTCACCGATAGAAGAAAAAGAATATCATTTCCCACCGCCAGAACTCCTTAACGAACCAGTGCTCTTATCAGAAAAAATAACAAAAGACGAACTGGTAAAAAATGCAAATCTGTTGGAAGAAAAACTGAAGGATTTCGGGGTTAATGCAAAAGTAGTTGAAATTCATCCTGGGCCTGTTATAACACTATACGAGTTAAAACCTGCAACAGGCGTTAAAATTAGCAAAATTGTAAGTTTATCTGATGACCTTGCCCTTACTATGAAGGCAAGAGGAATAAGGATAATTGCACCTATCCCGGGAAAAGGAACTGTCGGAATTGAAATCCCAAATAGAATAACTTCTCTGGTATATTTAAAGAGCCTCATTACTTCAGAGGAATTCAGGGCAGAAACATCAAAGCTTTCTTTCGCATTAGGAAAAAATATTGGTGGAGAAACATTTATAGCAGACCTTTCTAAAATGCCCCATATTCTAATTGCAGGCTCAACAGGTTCCGGAAAAAGTGTGGGTATTAATACCATCATTACGAGCATACTTTTCAAAGCCAGACCCGAAGAAGTCCAATTCATTCTCATTGACCCTAAAAAACTTGAGCTTTCTCTTTACAAAAAATTAAAACACCATCACCTTTTAACGGGAAAAGGGCTCGGAGAGGATGTAATTACAACACCCGAGAATGCTGTTGCTATTTTAAGGTCAGTTGTATATGAAATGGAAAAAAGGTATGAAATACTTGCAAAAGCCGGAGTAAGAAATATAGATGACTTCAATATAAGGTTCAAAAATACAACACCTGAAGAGGGAGAACCAACACAATTACCTTATATAATAGTAATTATAGATGAACTTGCAGATTTAATGCTTACAGCCGGTAAAGATATTGAAGAACCAATCGCACGTATAGCTCAGATGGCAAGAGCCGTAGGAATACATCTCATAGTAGCAACTCAGAGGCCCTCCGTTGACGTTATTACCGGTGTCATTAAGGCTAACTTTCCGGCGAGAATGGCTTATCAGGTTGCTTCTAAAGTTGATTCAAGGACTATTCTGGATATGAATGGTGCTGAAACTCTCCTTGGTAGTGGAGATTTACTTTTCCTGACACCGGGTCAACCCAAACCTTTAAGAATACAGAATGCATTCGTAACTACTGAAGAAATTGAAAGAATTATAGATTTCATTTCAAAACAACCTAAAATCGAAAAAAAACCCCTGGAAATACATCACGAGGATTTCTACTACAGGGGGCCATCAAATAACTTTTCATCTTCTCACGACGAGTTATTTAGAGAAGCGATGAAAATTGTTATAATAAATCAGCAGGGGTCTATTTCTCTTCTCCAGCGAAGGCTGAAAATAGGATATTCCAGAGCTGCAAGACTTATAGATGAGCTCGAAGAAGCAGGTGTGGTGGGTCCTTATGATGG
>QNDJ01000203.1 GCA_003644825.1 Candidatus Zhuqueibacterota bacterium
ATGATTACCTGTATTTGCATGAATTCTAATTGCACCTGTAACATTTTTGTTTTTATTATTCAACGAAAGATTAAACCAGTTTCTTTCGATATCATACCAGTGATTTATAACAGGTTTACTTATAACCCCCGGATCAAAAATTTTGAATTTAGTATTATTTGCAGAAAATATAACTTCATAGTTCTTGTTGAATTCATAGCCGAGTTTTAAAGATACTGAAGAATTTTTATAATCAGAATAATTTCTTTCACCATCAGTTTTTATCTTTGAAAAGGAAAAATTATAGAAGAAATTATTTATTTTTCCTTCATTTAGCAGTATATTTTCAAAAGTATTAAAAGAACCATATTTAGATTCAAAAGTAGTTGACATGCCCGGTTTTTCTCTTTTTCTTGTTATTATGTTTATAACACCACCCATAGCATTACTTCCAAACAATGTAGATGCTGGTCCTTTTATTACCTCAATCTTTTTTACATTACCCACCAGGTATACGTCGGGAAGCGGGTGTCCCATCATTCCCATAAATTCAGGTCTTCCATCAATCAGTATAAGGACATCAGTATTGGGCTTGCCTCCAATCCCTCTGATATTTATACTTCCTGCAGAGCCTGAAGCTACACCATATCCTATAACACCTTTTTTGGTTACCGAAAGACCTGGAATTTCTCTATCAAGAATGTCTAAAACAGAAAAATCTCTTGTTTTTTTAATGTCTTTATTTTCTACAGTAGTAAGAGGTAGTGAAATATCACCCTGTAATGTAATAATTTTTGAAGCTACAACAAGTACATCTTCCCCCCAGAATTCGAGAGTATCTTTTACCTGTCCAGAAACAGGAACAGTATAAAATATTGTTATTCCCAACAGAATAGAAATTAAATTTCTCATTTCCATCTCCTGTGTTAGTAACACAAAATTAATATTTGTGCTACTATACAAAATATAAAATTCTTTTTTAAAGTCAAGTTTTTTATTTTTTTTTATTGAATACAAGGGCAAGATTTATCTTCCACAGATTTCCATCTTCTATGCATCCAGAACCAGTGGTCAGGAAATTTCCTTATGTAAGATTCAAGAAGAGATGTATATCGTTGTGTAATTTCATATATTGCAGTATCCTTATCATCGGGAAGACCAGAAAGATCGACCTTTTCCAGATACAGGTCAATTTTTCCTTTTTTATTTCTTATAGGGAATACCATTATTATAGGAGATTGAAGCTTATAGGAGAATGCCCCTGCCCCCCCTGGAGTAGATGCTTTTCTACCAAAAAAATTTACAATTACTCCATCTTTACCTGCGTCCTGATCAGAAAGAAATGCTACACATTCATTATTCTTTAAAACTTTTATCACACCTCTTGCGGCAACTCCCATTTTTATTATTCCGATGTTGTGCATTCTTCTATATTTATTCATAAGGTTGTCAACCAGGTAGTTATGCTGTTCCCCAACAAGAAATGACAGAGGATAACCTTTATGAGCCAGTGCAGCACCTATAAGTTCCCAGGAACCAAAGTGACCCGCAAGCAAAATCACTCCCCTTCCCCCGGCTAAAGCCTTATCTATTAAATCAGTATTATGAAAATTCACAACGTTGAATATCTTCTTTTTTTTAAAAGAAGGAAACCTCGCAAAATCGATAAATGTTTTTGCAAAATTTCTGTATGCTCCCCTGCATATTCTTTTTATTTCAGCAGGAGACTTCTCAGGAAAAGATTTCTTAAGATTATCTAAACTTACATCTCTACGCATCCTTATAACATAAAAAAATATATCTCCAAGAACATCCGAGAGTATAAGGCAAAATCTATAAGGCAGCATTCTTGCCAGATAACTTAAAAATAAAGTGGCTAAATATTCTATCCTGTATTTAATCTTTTTAACCGACTTATTCATCACTCAAAGCTAAATTTTTTATCTTATAAATTTTACTTATTTATAATCTAAAAATCAAGAGGTATTCATTATTTTTGATGGAAATAATAAAAACATTCTTCTAAGTTCCTGATGCCGATATACTCCTTTTTAACAGAAATTTATCTACAGATATTAATTGTAGTATAGTATTAAATAGTTTGCAGGAATAATATTTTTTTCTTAAATTTAAAAGAAAAAATGTCAATGCAAATTGACTCTGGAATATATGTTCTGATAATTCAACTGAAGAAGAATACAAGACTAAAAATAGGTAAATTAGGAACATTCAACTTCAAAAAAGGATATTATCTTTATGTCGGTAGTGCCCTCAAAAATCTCTCAAAAAGATTAGAACGACATAAGAAAAAGAAAAACAAAAATCTCTACTGGCATATAGACTTTTTTTTAAACGATATGAATACTGAAATAAAAGATATAAAAATATTTTCTCCAGAAGTTTTTAATGAATGTGAACTAACAAAAAAGATTATTTCTATCCCCGGGGCAAAAATTAAGGTTAAGAGTTTTGGAGCATCCGACTGTAAAAAAGGGTGTAAATCTCATTTTATATTTTTCAAAGAATATTCTGCAAATGTCAAAGAATTTTTTTCCAATTTAAATTGTAATTTCCAATGAATATTTATACTCCAGGATATGTAAAACTTTTAGAATCCGGTGAACTCGACGATAGAATTTCATCTCTAAAAGAAAAATTAAAGAAATGCAATTTATGCCCACATAAATGCGGTATTGATAGAACCGCGGGAGAAAAAGGTATCTGTAAGGCAGATGAATCTCTTTATGTATCGAGTGCATTTCCTCATTTTGGCGAAGAAGCACCTCTCGTAGGAAAATATGGTTCAGGAACAATATTTTTTACTCATTGTAATTTAAGGTGCATTTTCTGTCAGAATTATGATATAAGTCATTATGGTGAAGGAAAAAAAACCTCTATTGAAAAATTAGCCGAATATATGCTGGATTTACAGAAAAATAAGTGCCATAATATAAACATAGTTACACCCACCCATTATGTCCCTCAACTTGTAGAAGGATTAAAAATTGCAGCAGAAAACGGGTTAAAAATACCATTAGTATACAATTGTGGTGGATATGAATCTGTTGAAACATTGAAACTCCTGAAAAACATTGTGGATATATATATGCCAGACGCAAAATTCTCTTCAAATGAAATAGCAAAAAAATATACAACTGCACCTGATTACTATGATATACTTAAAAAAGCTTTAAAAGAAATGCATAAACAGGTAGGTGATTTAAAAATAGACTCATCAGGAATAGCTTACAAAGGATTACTTATAAGACATCTCGTAATGCCAAACAATGTTGCTGGTTCGGAAAAACTTATTAATTTTATAGCAAATAATTTATCAAAAAATTCTTATGTAAACATAATGGCTCAATACAGACCTCTACATCTTGCCCATAGATTTAACAAAATCAACAGAAAAATTTATCATTCCGAATTCAATGAAGTCATTAAAATAGCAAGAAATAAAGGTCTGTTCAGAGGTTTCAATGAAGATAAGATATATTTCATATTAAGAGATATACTGTAAATTATAGAAGAGGTAGAAATGAAACAGTATTATTACAATTGTTTTCTTCTAACAATTCTAACATTTTTTATAGCAGGTGAGAATATTTTTGTTAAAATTTATCAAAAAGAAAAAGCAATTGCACCTGGAGAAAGTGGAACACTGCTTATAAAAATTACACCCCTTGATGAAAACATATTAATAAATTTAGAGCCACCTATTGAATTAAACCTCGAGAAAAATGCTCCAATAATACTAAAAAATTCAAATATAACAGAAAAATTGAAAGAAAATAATCCTTCAAAATATTTAGATACCTCATCACCTCTGGAAGTGGAATTCAAACTAAAAAAGAATATTAAACCCGGTAAAACAAAAATGAAAGGAAAAATAACGTTTTTTTATTGCCACAAAATTGAAGGATGGTGTATGATGAAAGAAGACAGTGTTGAATTTACAATAAATGTTTCAAAAAAAAATTAAAGAAAAAAATCAGATAAACTCTCAACCGTTAAATACTTTAACAACAGTATTTAAAAGTTTATCGATTGTAAAGGGTTTGAGTATATAAAGGTTGCTTTTATCATTGAGAAACTCTTTAGTATCGTTAGATACAATATCTCCTGTAATAAAAATTATTTTATTAATCAGGTCAGGTTTTTCAATTTTTATCACTTCGTAAAGAACTCTGCCGTCAATTTTTCCTGGCATTTTTATATCAGTAACAATAACATCATAATGGTTATTTTTAATCAACTCTATTGCCCTGGTTCCACTGGAAGCAATATCCACCATAAATCCTTTTTCCTCAAGAATGGATTTAGCCAGGTCAAGAATACTTTTTTCATCATCTATAACAATTATCTTACCATTATATTTATATCCTTCAGCAGTAATATCTTTTATTTCTGAAATTTTCCTGTTAGGTTTTATATTTACAGGAAGCTTAATAACAAATTTGGCTCCATTTTTATATGAATTATCAACATATAACTCTCCATTGTGTTTTTTAATAATTCCGTAAGAAGTGCTTAAACCGAGCCCCGTTCCTTTACCGATTTCCTTTGTTGTAAAAAATGGATGAAATATCTTTTCTTTAATGTTATCATCTATACCTGGTCC
>QNDJ01000204.1 GCA_003644825.1 Candidatus Zhuqueibacterota bacterium
TACCTGAATTTAATCATAATACAAAAAAATAGCAAGAAGGAATGTTTATATTAATTGTTTTAATATAAATATTAAATAAATCTTTATAAGCTAAAGTGTGAAAGTAGATTGCCTCGCTTTAACTTTTAACAACAGGTTAAAAATTGAGATTGATATTTAGGCTATAATTTTTCAATGATTTTTTCTAAGTTTTCTATATATTGTTTAAAGGCTTTTCTTCCTTTTTCGGTTATTTTGTAAACGGTTTTTGGTTTTTTCTTGAAGAAAAATTTTTTTGTTTCAACAAATCCAGCATTTTCAAGTTTTGACATATTAGCGCTGAGATTCCCATCTGAGAGCTTTAGTTTTTCCTTAAGGAATTTGAATTCCACTTCATCACCTGTAATTAAAACTGTCATAATTCCAAGCCTGACCCTTGAATGAATTATACTATCAAGTTCTCTGTAATTAAATTCATTTTTCATTTGTTTTTCCTCAAATTTTTATTGAACCTTCTGTGGGCAATTATAGCTGGAATGGTAGTTCCGCCCCCTGTAAAAATGCCTATTATTATACAGTGAATTTCAATAAAAATTACGGATAATATGGTTCCTAAAAATATCGCTATTCCACCAAACAGGAACTCCTTTGAATAGAAGATTCCCATAGTATATATTCCTATTGAATAAAGCATTGACCATAAAACAGAAACGGAAGCGCTCTCATAGGTGAAAATATTAAAGTGTGGTCCTATTATTGTCCATACTATTCCTGTCGGG
Organism: Candidatus Zhuqueibacterota bacterium; assembly: GCA_003644825.1. Taxonomy (GTDB): domain Bacteria; phylum SM23-31; class SM23-31; order B21-G16; family B21-G16; genus B21-G16. The sequence continues at coordinate 759 of QNDJ01000204.1, forward strand.
ATTATAATTGTCCAGACTAATGCTAATTGCCTGCTTATGTAGTGGTTAAAACCATACTTGTATCTTCTAAGACCTATTTTATACCCCATAAACATTGAAATTATAAAACCTGTAATTGCAATAGACCACCAGGTATATCCGATGTAATTACTGCTTATTTTATTAATGAGAATAAAATGTGTTATTATATTTCCAATGAATACCAGGATACCCCAGAGAATCAGTATTGAGGCACCCGGGTCTATCGCTTCTTTTGTTCTATCAATGATATTCCTGATTATTTTAAGGTCTTCAATAGCTTTATCTTTCTCATTCATATTTAAACCTCCATTATTTTATAAGGATATAAAGTTATTTAAATATTAAAGTTCTTTATTTAATAAACTAATATAATATTTGGAAGTTCCATTATCAAGGAGAAAATTTAAATTTTTTTATCCCCTTGTTATTTTATCAATAAATTTGTTTATTAGTTATATATGTACAGGAAAATATCTTTAATTATATTTCTGTTTCTTTTGCTGGGGTGCAAAGAAAAACTACCCGTCAGGGTGGAGCCCGAAGAAGTTGCTAAAGGAAAAATAAAGCTTGCCAATAATAATCCCTATGTAACAATTCCCTGGGGAATAACAAGACCCTATCTCACAACTTTTATGCTTGGTGTAGAAAATATTTTTGATGAAACCCTTGAAAGTTATATGGATATTAACAGTAAAATTGATATCTGGTTAGAGGATAGTCTTAAAACAATAAAAACACTTGAATATAAAAAGCTTGATAAAGATAAAAAAATAACTCTTGATAGGGGCTCCATCTACTGGGTAAAAATGGTCTGGGATCAGTATGATAATCAGGGTAATCCTTTGTGGAGCTACATTAACCCCAAAACCGATACAGTATATAATTCCTCTCTTTCAGATACCCTTAAATTCACAGCGAAAGGTGAAATTAGAATATTTACAAAAGTTGCAAAAGTAAAAGCTGAAATGAAATTTCAGGTAAGATATATCATAAGGTAGTTTAAAACTTAAAACAGAAAATCGGTTTTCATTTTTTTATTTCAAATCAAATATTTATTAATTATATTAAATAGAGTTTTATCCTTGATCTGCTCGGTTAATATTATTATTTGTAATGAATTTATGAGATTAGAAATGAAAAAAGTAAAATTTTTGAAATATGGGAGAATTATTATAATTTTTCAGATGATATTTTTTTCGTCTGGTCTTTACTCTCAGAGTAAACAGAAAATTAAAAAACTGAGTGAATATATGGCGGAAAGAAGAGAGATTACTGAAAAACAAAAAAGGGAAATTATACCTCTCGAAGATTTTATTGATATGTCAAATTATTATATTGGTCCTGGGGATGTTTTTTATGTTAATTTATGGGGAGAAGTAGAAAAAAGTTTTACCGTTCAGGTTCTTCCAGAAGGGAAGATTTTAATTCCAACAATTGGCGTTATTAATTTAAAAGGTTTAAATCTTAAAGAAGCAAAAAATTTAATAGAAAAATATATTATTAATTCTTATCCAAATTCAGTAGTTACAGTATCTCTGGCGGATATTAGAAAGTTCAAGGTTTACATTGAAGGAGAAGTAAATAATCCAGGTTCTTATATTGTTAATCCAGCTATAAGAATTTCAGACCTTATTGAAACTGCTGGAGGTGTAACAGAATGGGCAGATAAACAGAAGATTGTTATTAAAAGTAATTCTGGAACTGAAAAAATTTTCGACCTGTTAACTTTTGAAAATGAAGGGAAAAAAGAATTAAACCCTTTTTTAAGAGATGGTGATTTTGTTTTTGTTCCAAGAATAAAGTTTTCTGAGGGGGTTATAAAGGTCAGTGGAGATTCTGAAATATCAGGATTCTATAAATTCTATGAAGGTGAAACCCTTTCTGATTTTCTCAAGAGAATTAAAGTAAGAAAAACATCTACGGACTGGGAAAGAGCATATCTAAAAAGGCAGAACCCTGATGTAATTTTACCCTTTTGTGTTATGGATGATTCTGCCAGGTTCAAAGAAAATATTAAATTAAAAAACAAAGACTTTTTATATTTACCACCTCTGATAAATAAAGTTTATGTTATAGGAGCAGTAGCACTACCTGGCTCTTATGATTTTTTACCTGATATGAAAGCAAAAGATTACATAGGAATGGCAGGAAAAACAAGTGATGGTAGTAACGATGTTAAAGTAAGAAAAAGAAAGACAGGAAAAGTGGTTAAAGGACTGGATGTTGATATTGATAGGGGAGATATTGTTATTGTTCCAAGAAAATGGCACCTTAAAGTAAGAGATTTTTTGCAATCGTTGATTCCGATTACCTCAATATTGATAGCTGCTAAAGCTATTGGTGTTATTAAATAAAACCTTTAAAACAGTTTTTGAGTTGTAACTATGAATCGAGTTTATAAGGTTAATGTAAACTTTATATAGGTAAAAATTTAAAATAATCTTTTTATCAGAAATGCAAAATCAGGGAAAAGACCGATTTAATATGATAAGTATTATATTTTATTTAATTAAATGGAGAAAACTCATTGTTATCAATTTTCTTATTTTCTGTGTTGTGGCTGCTGTTATAAGTTTATTTCTTCCGAAATGGTTTACAGCAGAAAGTTCTCTGTTACCACCTTCAGAAAACACAACAGGATTGAATTTTCTTTCGGGTATAACGGAAGTTCCTTTCAATTTTACTATTCCGGGGCTTCAAGGTGTTATAATGCCTTCTCTTGTATACACAGAAATTTTGAGAAGTAGAACTGTTACGGAATCGGTAATTAATAAATTGAAATTGATGGATTATTTCAAAACAAATTCGATGGAAGAGGCTGTTAAAGCACTGAATGATTTAGTTAATATAGATATTTCGGAGGCAAATGTAATTACTGTGAAGGTAACTACGAAAAACCCGGAACTTTCTGCCAGAATTGCGAATTCGTTATTGGAAGAGCTTGACAGAGTAAATAAAGAAAAGAGAATAACTTCGGCAAGATTTGCCAGAGAATTCATAGAAAAAAGAGTTAAGGAAACTGAAAAAGACCTTGAAAAAGCAGCAAACAGATTGAAAGAATTTCAAAAAAAATACAAAGCTATCTCCGTTGATGACCAGATAAAAGCAGAAATAGAAACAATTGCTACCCTTAAAAGTGAGATAGCATTGAAAGAAGTAGAATATAATCTTAGACTTCACACTTTAAAAAAAGATCATCCCCAGATAGTTAAGCTTCAAAAAAATATAGAAGAATTAAAAAAGCAGGTAAGTAAAATCGAAAAGGGTATTAATCTTGATAGAGATAGCTACACAATACCATTTTCAGAGGTTCCTGACCTCAGCTATAAAATGGGTTTTCTTATGAAGGATAAGGAAGTATTAACTGCTGTATATAAAATGCTTGTACAACAGTTGGAACAGGCAAAAATTCAGGAAAAAAAGGATACTCCTACTGTTCAGGTTCTTGATTATGCAAGAATTCCTGAAAAAAAAAGTAGACCAAAAAGAAGCCTCATTGTTATTATCGCTGGAATTATCAGCCTTATTGTTAGCAGTTTTTACATTATTTTCAATGAATATATTCTATATATCAGGGAATATAATAAGGAAAAGTATGAAAAAATCTGTTATGCAGGTGGAATCCTGAAAAATGACCTCTATAAGATAACAAGAATCCCATTTCTTAAGAAAAAAAATATATGATTTTTTAATTATAATGAACGAAACTGATAAATTCTATGTTGATTATAATTTTAATTATTATCATATAGTAAAAATTCCTTTTTCAACAATCCTATTTTTACTTTTAATACAAACATTTATTTTACTACCA
>QNDJ01000205.1 GCA_003644825.1 Candidatus Zhuqueibacterota bacterium
AACTTCTACATAAATCTAAACAGGAGGAAATATTTTAATGATAAAGAGATTTTTAATTTTAATGTTTGTTGTTTTGATAAGTTTGAGTGTTGTTTTTGCAGTTCCACAATATAAATACCACAATTATGAAGAAATGAAAGAGATTTTAAATGAGCTTGTAAATAATAATCAGGATATTGCAAAACTTCACTCACTCGGGAAAACTCTTGAAGGTAGAGACGTCTTGCTTGTTGAAATCACCAATTTTGATAAAGGTGATCCGGCAAAAAAACCTGGTATTTTTATTTCTGCTAATCTGGAAGGTGACCATTTGATAGGAAGTGAGATTATTCTTAATACGATGAAGTATATAATTGACAATTACAAAAGTGGGGGGAAGGTAAAAAAGCTGGTTGATAACAGGGTTTTCTATTTTGTTCCTCGGGTGAATCCTGATGCTGCTGAATTAATGTTTAATTCTGTGAAGTTGAATCAGAGAGTTAATTTTACACCTGTAGATGATGATAATGATGGTTTGATTGATGAGGATGGGCCTGAAGACCTGAATAATGATGGATATATTACAATGATGAGGGTAAAAGACCCTGAAGGTGAATATATGATTGACCCCGAAGATTCCAGACTTATGAAAAAAGCTGACCCTTCTAAAGGAGAAAAGGGTGAATATAAAATTTATACAGAAGGAATTGATAATGATGGAGATGGAAAATATAATGAGGATGGACCAGGTGGTGTTAATATTAATATGAATTTTCCACATAATTATCCGTATTACAAGAATGGTGCAGGCAAGTTTATGGTTTCTGAAAACGAATCCAGAGCAGTTATAGATTTTATTTTCAGTCATAGAAATATTGCAGTAATGTTAACTTATAATCTCTGGGATAACCTTGTAACTGCTCCAAAACCAGGAAAAGAAAAAGAGTTAGATTATTCTAAATTCATTGATTCGAGAGGAAGATTTAGAATACCTCGTGATATGGATATTTCTCAATTAAGAAAGTTAATGAGAGGTCAAAAAGCTCCCAGGAATATTTCATCCATAGATATCCCTTACTATAAAGAAGTGGGTAAAAAATACAGAGAGATAACCGGTTCTGGAGCCACATCAACAGGCATTCCTGAAGGAGCGTTTTTTGATTGGGGGTATTTCCAGTATGGGGTTCCATCTTTTTCTGCAAAAATCTGGGATGTTCCCTCTACGAAGGAGGAAAAAACAGGGGTAAAAGGTAAGCAAAAAATTAAAAAAGAAAAAAAATCAAAGGATAAAAAATGGCTTGAATGGATTGATAAGGAAAACCAGGGTGAAGGATTCATAAACTGGAAGCCCTTTACTCATCCGGTGCTTGGAGAGGTTGAAATTGGTGGTTTTAAACCGTTTATAAAGTTGAATCCTCCTGAAAGAATGATAAAAGATATTTCAGAAAAACACGCAAAATTTACAGTTTACCTTGCTGGATTGTGCCCTGAAGTGAAAATTAGCGAACTAAAAGCGGAAAACCTTGGAAGCGGTATATATAAAGTAAAAGCGAGAATACAGAATAATGGGTATTTTCCAACTGCTATGAATCATGCACTGAGAGCAAGGGCTGTAAAACCAACTCTTGTGAAAATAAATCTTGAAAGAGATAAGATTCTATCAGGAGAAAAAATAAATTTTATATCCTTGATTCAGGGCTCAGGGAAAAATATTGAATTAAAATGGCTTATTAAGAGCAAAACCGGTGAAAAAATTGTAATCACTGTTGATTCTCAAAAAGGTGGCAGTGTTGCTAAGGAATTAATTCTTCAATAAATTGAATAAGGAGGATAAAAAGTGATTCAGATAAAATTTAGAAGGTTAACTTTTTTAATGATTATTTTCCTTCTGGGTTATGTATCAGTTAAGATTACGGATTCTTATGCCAGACAGGAAAATAATATAAACCTGACATTTAATCATTATTACTCTTATGAAGAATTATCGGACGCCTTAAAATCTCTTGCAAAGGCTTATCCGAAATTTTTGAAACTTATTTCCATCGGAAAGAGTTATGAGGGAAGAGACATCTGGTTAATGATTATCAATAACCCTGATGCTGGTCCTGATAAGAGTAAACCTGCTATGTATATTGATGGAAATATTCATGGTAATGAGGTTCAGGGCGGAGAAGTCTGTCTTTATACTATATGGTATTTAATGAAGAACTATGGTAAACTTGATAAAGTTACTGAACTTGTAGACCAGAAAGCATTTTACATATTACCGACCATAAATCCGGATGGAAGGGCTTACTGGTTCAATAAACCGGGTTCCCTTAGAAGTGGAACAAAACCAGTTGATAACGATAATGATGGTTTATATGATGAAGACCCGCCAGATGATATTGATGGAGATGGTGAAATATTAACAATGAGAAAGAAAGACCCTGACGGAATGTATAAACCCAGTAAGTATGACCCCAGGATTATGGTTCGAGTTAAACCAGGAGAAAAGGGAGAGTACATTTTACTTGGTAGTGAAGGCATTGATAACGACGGTGACGGGCTTGTAAATGAGGATGGACCCGGTGGGTATGACCCTAATAGAAACTGGCCCTTTGACTGGCAGCCTCCTTATATACAATATGGTTCTGGAGATTATCCGTTTTCCTATCCGGAGACAAGAGCCGGTGGAAAGTTTATTCTTGAACATCCCAATATAGCAGCTGTGCAATCTTATCATAACTCAGGTGGAATGATTCTCAGAGGACCAGGTGCACAAAAAGTCGGGGAATATCCTGCTTCTGATAAAAGAGTTTATGACTATATAGGGAAAATGGGAGAAAAGATTCTTCCTTTTTACAGATATTACGTAATCTGGAAAGACCTTTATACTGTTCATGGAGGAACGATAAACTGGACCGGTGAAGGACTGGGGATTTTTTCTTTCTCCAATGAGTTGTGGAGTTCTGCAAAGTATTATTATAAAAGCGGGGAAGCAAGAAGAAGAGGAGATTCCGAAGCTTATGAAAAAAGACAGGCAGAAAGGCTAAAATTTGATGACCTTCTTGAAATGGGAAAATTCTACAGGGAATGGAAACCTTTTAAACACCCGACTTATGGTGATATTGAAATAGGAGGGTGGAGTAAACGGACTAACAGGGTTCCGCCTTCATTTCAACTTGAAGATTTATGCCACAGAAATTGTATGTTCACCCTGTTTCATGCTGACCAGATGCCTGTGATAGAAATCAGAAATGTTGAAATCAAAAAATTAGGTGAAGATGTATTCAGGGTAAGAGTGGAAGTTGCTAATGACAGAATAATCCCAACAATTTCTGCTATTGCCAGTAAAAATAAGACCACCCGACCGGATATTGTTACAATCTCTGGAAGTAATATAAAAGTACTATCAGGTGGTATTGTTGTTGATAAATGGTATAACAGGATTGAACCGGTTGAACATAAACCTGAAAGAATAATACTGAGAAATGGAATAAAAGGAAATTCTCAGATATTAATTCAATGGATAGTTAAAGGTTATGGAAATGTTAATATTAAACTCGACTGCGTAAAAGGAGGAATAAGAGAAAAGAAAGTTTCGCTCTAATTAGACGTTGAACAAATTCAAATAGTTCAGGAGAATTATAAATCAGGAATTAAGTAGATCGCGAAGCTTGCAAATAAGGCAAAACCATATAGTAAGAAATAATGTAGAGTTCTTTTAACATAAGTTCGTATAATCTATGTAATTTGTTGTTTGTGCACTACCGGAATATCAATACCAGAATAGAATTCTGGTAGTGGATTTAAAAAATACGGAAGTCTCTGAAGAGACTATTATTTATCTAAATTAATATTTAAGTTCTTACCTATTTAAAAAAGTCACTTCAGTGACTTACATTTAAGAAAATACAGCACCAGAATTCGATTCTGGTGCGGAAAAAAATTAAATGATATATCCGTACTGTCCGCATTCAATATCAATGTAACAAATAGGAACGATTGTTCTATGAACCTGATTTAAAAAATGCAGCCATTCAGTCAAAAAAAATAGAATAATCAGAGTAATTCGTGTAATTCGTTGTTTAATTGAAAACCTTATGAACAAATATTCATTCTAGGGATGGAATACTGCAGAGCTTGTAGCTCGGGCATCCCTGCCCGAGCAATTGAGTGTACATTCCGCTCCTACGGAGCTCAATATCTTTTTTTAAATCTTTATTCTACAAACATATCGCTTCTACGAAGCTCTTGACTAAACCATACCTGTCATTGCGAGTCCGTATGGACGAAGCAATCTCTTTATTATGTGGAAACTATTCACGAACTATGAATATAATATAACCAGAACTGTAGGTCAGGCATCCCTGCCTGACATTTTGCATATCGCTCCTGACGGAGTTTTTTACTAAATAAAGAATAGATGTAATTATAATCTTATTTTAACGGGAATGAAAAAATATCTTTAATACATAAGAGATTGCCACGCACTATACGATCTCGCAATGACAGTTGCAGTTTTATTCACTTTACTTATGAAATTATAATAATAATACTTAATGAATACTGGACTTTATTGAATCAAATTTAATATATTGAAATTCGTGTAATTTGTTGTTTCCTTA
>QNDJ01000206.1 GCA_003644825.1 Candidatus Zhuqueibacterota bacterium
AAAAATAATTAACGAAAAAAAGTATTTATACTTTCTGCTGGTCAATTGGTTTTTTATTTACTATATTTCCTGAATCATAGATTATCTCGACTTTAGCTCTGAATGTTGTACTGGATATTTATATTACTTTTACAGGAATTAAAAATTTATGGGTTATTAAACTTTCGGCTTTTTAAAAAATTTAAAATATTGGTCAATTTCTTCGGATATACTTTTTCTGGATTCCAATTTTCTTATCCGTTCATCGAGTTTCTCCTGTTCCTTCATTAAAGAGCTAATTGCTTTACCTATTGGGTCAGGTAGTTTTGCATGTTCTAAATCCTGTGTTTCCTCGGATGAATACCCTAATTTTATCCTTCCTGGAACACCTACTGCTGTTGCACCATCAGGGACATCTCGAATTATTACACTTCCCGCTCCAATTTTTGCTTTTTCTCCGATAGTTATCGGTCCTAAAATTATTGCTCCTTATCCAACAACCACATCATTTTTTAGAGTTGGATGTCGCTTTTTCTTTTTTATGCTTGTACCACCTAAAACTACATCCTGATAGAGCAAAACATTGTTCTAAATATCCCTCAGATAAGTTTTCTCTTTCTGCAATATCCTTAAGTAAAACAAAACCTTTATTATAATTAATAGCAAGTTCTAACATTAATCTGGTCTCATATTTACTTCTGGTAGACAGTCTAAACATAGGTTACTATAAAGTGATTAAATATGTTAGAGAATTTTAATAAATTTAATTCCTATGCTTATCTTATCAAAATACATTGAAATAAAATTACTTTGTCAAGTGCCTTTTTTGTTAATTATATATTTCAATATACCCGAATCAGAAATAGCTTTTTACTGCAGTAGATGATTTTCTTTCCTTTTACTTTTAAAAAAAATTATTTTAATAATCTATTGATATTTAAAAGAATTTAATTTATATTAATTCGATAAAGTGAAAAAATTTTACCTCACAATATATGAAAAAAACTTCACATTATTTCCCACTTATTAAATTTAAACGTTAAATAAGGAGTATAGTATGAACAATGAAGGGTTTAAGCCTTATGTTCCTGAAGAGACTCAGTTAAAAGAACTCAGCATTAAGGCATTAGTTGTGGGTGTAATACTGGCAATAGTTTTAGGAGCAGCTAATGCCTACGTTGGTTTAAGGGCTGGTATGACAGTAGCTGCAACATTTCCTGCAGCAGTTGTTGCTATGGCTGTTTTAAGGATTTTTAAAGGAAGCATCCTTGAAGAAAATATAGCAAGAACAACTGCTTCAGTAGGAGAAGCCCTGGTTGCCGGGGCAATTTTTACTATTCCAGCTTTTGTAATTGCTGGGGTATGGGATGGTATAAAATACTGGCAGAGCACAGCTTTTATGCTGGCAGGCGGTATTCTGGGTGTTCTTTTTGTAATTATTTTAAGGAGACCCATTGTCCATGACAAAGAGTTGAAATTTCCTGAAAGTGTTGCCTGTGGTGAAATAGTTAAAGCCGGGCAAAAGGGCGCAACAGGAGCCTCTTATGTTTTTTCTGCAGCTGGTTTTGCTGCATTTATTGAATTGATTAAAAATTCTCATGGCATTCAAATTATAAATGAATATGTGAATTATTTTAAGATGTTCGGCGAGTCTAAAATATCTATGCTCCAGCAGAGCCTTAAATTTAAAGGCGGTGTTTATGTATCGACACCTTCGGCTGCTCCTTTATATCTCGGTGTAGGATATATCATCGGGCCCAGACTTTCTGCAATAGTTTTTTCTGGTGGTGTTTTTGGATGGCTTCTCTTAATTCCGTTATTTTTGTTTGCAAACACATCTCTCAGTCAATATATCAATCTTCCTGATGGTACAGCAGTAAGCTGGCAGGAAGTTGGCTATCAGGTATGGCTGAATATGGTAAGGCCTGTAGCTGTCGGAGCAATGATTCTTTCTGCGTTGTATACATTGTATAGAATGAGAAAAACCCTGTTAGAAGGGATTGGCAGAGCAGTTAAAGATACAAAAAGTATCAAAGCTGGAACCCTGAAAGCTGTTCGCCTTGAACAGGATTTAGACCTCACTAAAATAATTGTACTGACAATTTTAATGGTAATACCGATTTCGATTATTTATATAGTAATAAGCGGGGATGTTTTTGCTGGTATTGTTGCAGGAATTATAATGACAGTTGCAGGTTTCTTATTTGCAGCGGTTGCTGGCTATCTTGTTGGTTTGATAGGGAGTTCAAATAATCCTATTTCAGGGTTGACAGTATCAACTCTGTTGATTGCAGCTGTATTAATGGTTATTCTGGGCGTGAAGGGAACTCATGGTATAGGTGTTGTTCTGGGAGTTGCTACTGTTGTTTGCTGTTCCTGTGGTATAGCAGGTGATATGATGCAGGATTTAAAAGTAGGGCACATCCTGGGTGGAACACCTAAAAAAATGCAGATTGGTGAAATAATAGGTGTCATCTTTGCAGCTGTTGTTATGGTTCTTCCTTTAAGTGTTCTTCATATGGCTTATGGTCTTGGCAGTGAAGCTTTACCTGCACCTCAGGCTGGTTTGATGGCTCTTGTTTCGAAAGGTATTGTTTCCGGTGAAATGGCATGGCCTCTTGTTTTTGCTGGTATTTTTATGGCTCTGGGGTTAATTATGGTAAAAGCTCCATCTCCTATGCTGATAGCCGTTGGTATGTACTTACCATTTCACACTACAGCGGCTATTTTTGTTGGTGGTATTATTAAGTTCATCTTTGATAAAATTGTTGAGGCTAAAAAATTTACCAAAGAACAAAAACAGGATGCAGATAATAAAGGAATTTTAATTTCATCCGGGCTTATTGCAGGAGAATCCTTAACAGCCATAATATTGGCATTTCTTTTTATTGCAAAAGATAGAGGTTGGATAAGTTTTGAGCTGCCCCGTATAAGTGAGAATTTCTGGCTTGGGCTCATTATCTTTCCTCTTACAGCTTTTATACTCTGGTATTTTCCACTCAGAAAGAAAGCAATTAAAAGATAATTAACAGAAAGGAAACTCTTATGAAAGAAAGCTTAAAAGCTCCATCTCTGATTGCATTACGGGATTGCATGGCAGTTAAAAAGGGGGAAAGTGTTCTCATAATAACTGATGAAAATAAAAGGGAAATAGGGTATGCCCTGTGGGAAACAGCAAAAGAACTCGAAACCGAGGCAATGATTCTCGAAATCATACCAACAAAAAGTGACGGCGAAGAACCACCCCGAAGCGTGGCAGAAATTATGAAAAGTGTGGATGTGTTGTTGTGTCCCACAACAAAATCTCTTTCTCACACTGATGCAAGAAGAAATGCATCTAAAGCGGGTGTGAGAATTGCGACCCTACCAGGTATCACTGAAGATACCCTTGTTAGAACCCTCGATGCTGATTATAACAGAATAGCTGAACTGAGTATAAAACTGGCAAAAATTTTAACCGAGGCAAAAATTATTAGAGTTACCACTGAAAAAGGAACTGATATTACGATGCCAGTTGAAGGTAGAGAAGGGCATGAAGATACCGGTCTTGTTCATAAACCAGGAGATTTTGCGAATTTGCCGGCTGGTGAGGCTTATATAGCCCCCTTAGAAGAAAAATCTAATGGTGTTTTTGTAGTTGATGGTGCTATGGCAGGACTGGGTGTTTTAAAAGAAACTTTTATTAAAATAAAAGTTGTTGATGGTTATGCAACAGAAATATCCGGCGGTCCTGAAGCTGAAAAACTGATAGAAACAATTGAACCTTTTGGTAAACCGGGTAGAAATATTGCTGAATTCGGAATAGGTACAAACTACAAGGCTCAAATTACGGGTTCCCCCCTCGAAGATGAGAAAATAATCGGAACAATTCATATTGCCCTCGGTGATAATGTTTCCATGGGTGGAACGGTAAATGTTCCCAGTCATCTGGATGGAATAATTAGAAAACCAACGGTGGAAATCGATGGAAAAATAATTATGAAAAATGGAGAATTTATGATATAGTCGTTTTGAAGAAAAAATTTAAAAATACAAATTAAGAAGCCTTATTAAGAACATTGTATAGAATCGAATTGCAATAATCAGATTTATATGGGGTTATCCAGAAAAGCAGATTGGTGAAGTAATATTAATGACGGTAATAAATCAAGTTTTTCTGGAAAGCCCCTTTTTCATTTAAAAAATCAATTTACTGAAAAATGGGAGAGTATTTCACAATTGAAAAAGGTTCATCTGTAAAAACTAAAGTAAAGGGCTCGATTTTCATCGGGAATGCTTTTCCTGTTGAAAATAAAGAAGATGCAGTAAATAAGATTAAAATAGTCTCAAAGAAATATTATGATGCAACCCACAATCCCTTTGCCTTTAAGATAGAGACCGGAGATATTAGATATAGCGATGACAGGGAACCTCCAGGAACAGCTGGAAAACCAATTTTAGGTGTAATTGAAAAATTTGATTTAACTAATATTCTTATTGTAATTTCTCGATACTTTGGCGGAATAAAACTCGGAAAAGGCGGATTGTCAAGAGCTTACAAGGATTGTGCCGAAAAGACAATTCAATCAACCACTATTATAAAAAAAGCTGTTATTATACA
>QNDJ01000207.1 GCA_003644825.1 Candidatus Zhuqueibacterota bacterium
AACATCTCTACTGACATATTTTACAGGTAATTGCTCTTTTATTTCAATATTTTTACTTTTCAAAAGAAGTAAACGACCACCCCTATTAAGATAATCTAAAATTTGTGGAGTTATACTTGAGCTCACAGCACAATCAATTCTATCATTAATATTATCATATACTTTAAATCCATTTTTAACAAGTGCATCTTTTAGTTGACTTAAAGAACTATCAAGAAAAATACTCTTTTCTTTCTTAACTTTTTTGTACTCTAAAGGAAAAATCCTCACTTCCTGAAAATTCTCTGAAACTACATTTCCATAATTATCTATCAACTCAAAAAGAATTTTTGTTTTCTGAGAGGTTTCTACCTCAGGAACCGTGAATTTAACCTTACCAATTACAGTAGAATTATACTTATTAACAGAAACTTTTTTAAATAAACCCCTTTCACTAAACCCAATCAATTTCCATCTTAAAGAATAATCTTTTATTTCAAGCTTTGAAAAGTGAGATAAACCGATAACCATCTCTAACTTTTCTCCACTCCAGAAATTTATCTTTTTCCAGTAAGGAATTATCAAATCCTGAGCCTGAATTTTCCCTATGTCCTCATAAAAAATCTTTGTATTTCTGCACATATCCATCAGACCATTACTTTCCCAGTTAAGGTCTGTAAATTCTGTTATGATATAACCAACGATGTCAGGATATTTTCTCAACTCCTCAATCTGATATTTCAGAGCTTCAAATTCAGTTTTTTGAAAAGCAGTTGATAAATTATCAAAAGAACCAAATATATTATCAAGTCCCCAGTCATAAAACCTTTTTTCTGCGCCTTCAGGTTTTGTGCTTTGTGGATTACCTGTTTTAAACCACCAGGGTTCTTCTCCATAACACTTTTTCAATTTCCTTATACTTGGAAGCCCCCAGTTCCCAAATTCCGAAAGAACTAACGGCTCCGTTCCTCTCCTTTCATACCCTTCATAAAAGAAGTTCCAGTCGGGACGGTTCGCAAACTCTTCTGTTTTTTTATCAAATAATTCCTTATGGTCAGGTATAGAATAATAATAGTGAGTATCTTCAATATCGGTTTTAACATGAGCATTCCCGCCACAAACTGAATTATCCACCACCAACCTTGTCGAATCCATAGATTTAACATAGTCATACATATTGCTCAACCATTTCCGCTGGTCTTCCTTTCTCAGATTAATACCCCAGCTCTCATTTATAATATCCCATACAAAAATTGACGGATGATTAAAATCTCTGTCTATCCAGTCTTTCAGGGTTTTTTTTGCTCTTTCCTTTGCTTTATCAGTTAAAATATCCCAGTTTGGCAGGTCTATCCATAAAAGTAATCCAGTTCTATCTGCCTGATAGATATATTCAGGTTGAGGTATTTTAATATGAGTTCTTAAAAAGTTTAACCCCATATATTTACCTTTTAAAAACTGATCTTTGATGAATTCCTCAGAAGGTGCTCTATATCTTGTGCCAGGATAATAATCCTGGTCCAGAGCACCCATAAGATATAAAGCGTGGTTGTTTAAGTATATCCTTCCGTTTTTAATTTCAATCTTTCTCATTCCAAAAGTATCCGATATTCTATCAATTTCTCTGTTATTTTCGATAAGTCTTGCAGTAGCCCTGTATAAAAAGGGGGCATCAATGTCCCAGTAATGAAAATCTGGAATGGAAACTTCTAAAAAATAACTTTTTTTATCCTTATGAACATTTACAGATGAAAAATACGATTTTTCTACAGAAAACTTTTCAGGCGCAATATTAACAATAATAAACATCTTATTCTTAATCACAGGTGTATATTTCAATTCAACTTTCACAATGACTTTTTTATTATCAATATCAGGCGTAATATGAAGAATTGTGAAATAATTTTCATTTTTTGCCTCAAGATAAACATCCTGCCATATACCCCCTGAAGGAGAATACCAACTCTGTTTTCCATGAGGAATCTCCTCAAAAGGAAATTCAGGAAATCTTTTATCCTTCTTATATGGGTCAGTTACTTTCACAATTATTTCATTTTCCTTATCAAACTTAACCTTATCCTGAATTTCAAAGCAAAAAGGTGTGTATCCACCTTCGTGGTTTCCAGTAAACTTTTTGTTTATCCATATTTCTGTAAAATAATCAACAGCATCAAATCTCAGTAGAATTCTCTTTCCTTTCCAGCTTTCGGGTAACCTAAATACCCTTCTATACCAGCACACCCCGCTATAGTCAAGTAAATCTTTAAATTCTGCTTCCCAGCAAGATGGAACATTTATCTTTCTTGAATTAATAGAAAAATCAATATCATCAATGTTATATTTTAGCTCTCCATCAACTTTAAAATCCCAGATTCCATTCAAGCTTGTTTTTTGTTGACCATACAATAAATTTACAAATATAATAAAAATAACATTAAAAGCTAAACTTCTCATAAACACCTCATACCATTATTTTTCATAAAAAAATAGTTAATAATAATTTACTTTATATGGAAAACCATTGCTTATAATTCTATAACCAGCTTACCGAGTTTATCTTTCTTAGCTTTTAAAACACCATCAACATAAACATAAATTCCCTTTTTTTTAGCCTCTGATAAATCATTTTTTCTGTAAATTACATCAATTCTATGTCCCTTAACCAGAGTATTTTTAAGTTCAAACCATTCAAGATTAAAAGGTAAAGGGTCTATAACAATTCTATTTTCATCTCCGGGTTGTAAGCCTGCAATAAATGAAATAATCAGGTCAACAATCCAGGAATGCATATAATCTTCTGTTCCTCTAAAAAAAGGGGCTTTTCCATTAAAAGGATGATAATATTCATAAGAGCTGGGTTTATTAACATCACCATCAATAAAGAGCATTTTTATTGTTTTTGTGATTAATTCAACTGCCATTGGTTTTAAAGATTCATCAAGGTTCTGGGAAGCAAAAGCCAGTGCCTGACAGATATGGCTGTTCGTCATTAACCAGCTCCTTCCGTTCCAGGTACAGTTTGTTCTTTTATTCTTCCACTCTCCATCAGCACTAAAATAAACATCATCTACACTGGACGATGGAACAGGATACTCTGTCCAGAATTCTGATGGATTAAAAAGATGCTCGGTCAAGGCCTTTATATGTTTCCTTTCAGGAATATCTGTAAAAAACGGATAAAAACCAACAGCAGCTTTACAGAAAGATTTCTCCATTGTTTCAGGATTCACATCAAAAAAGAAATGTTTTTTTTCATCCCACATCTTTGTTAAAATTGCTTTTTTCGTTAGCTCAGCCTTTCTCTGCCATTTCTCAATATCAGAAGTTTTTCCAATTTTTTCAGCCATCCATGCAAGATTTCTATATAATTCATAAATATAAACAGTAGCATCAATTCCCTTCAGTTGTATCCTTCCTCCCTTATCAGCTTTACTATCTACAAACATATATCTGCTCATATACTCCTGTCCTGTTTCCCACTGGTCAATAACATCATACAGATAAGAGCTTTCCTTATCACGCTCACGTTGAAAATACTCCGCATATTTTACCATCGGTTTATAGATTTTCTTAATAAAATCCATATCCTGATGAACTCTATAAAGCTGTCTTATAGAATTACCCCAGTTTGCGTGATAGAATCCGACACTTTTTATATCATAACCTGTCATTAAACCACCATAAAAACCGCCATCATCTCTTTGGTTTGCAATAAAATTAAGTATACTTCCCTTGGCTACGGTGGAAGAACTACACCACCTCATCTCAAGCATATGACACTGGGCACTATACGAAATATGATGACGAAACCACCCTGAATTTATACCCTCATATATGCAAGGATATGGAAGCCCAAATCTTCCTTCCGTATTTATCATATTCAACCTTAAACCATACCACCTGTACCAGTAATATTTTTCAAAATAAGGATCAGAACATCTGAATTCCGGAACAGTATTAAAAAAGTTTGCCCAGTTTTTTATACTCTCTTCAACTATATCCTTTTCACTTATTTCTTTTCTGAGATTACTATATGCTTCATTTTTATTCTCAGCAATTGCACATCCAGCAATAAATTCAACCTCCCCTTCTGAAGGAACTTCCAGTTCATACTCAATACCAGAATAAATTAACCCGGTTCTGTGTCTCGGATATTTTTCAGGATTATATTTAAATTCATCAGGAAGACCATCCACAGAAATTTTCTCATAAAACGGCGTTAACCTCCAGTATGGATAATTTACTGTATTTTCGGTTATACTTGTTTGAAAAGATCTCCCATCAATATTCGAACCCATTACAAAAGTATATTTTATCAATAAATTACCATTTTTATTGTTTATATACCTTGAAAATTTTATTGTTTTTCTATCTGTTTCAACATTTCTTAGAAATTGAGCATTCGGAATATTCTTCCACTTACCATTTTTTAGATTCCTCGAAACAACCTGACAGCTCCATAATACTGGATGAATTATCACATTCTTATCTGTTTTATTTTTTATTATATATTTTGTTGCCAGAACATCTTCAGGTAAAAGAACCTTAAACTCTGTAATTTCCAGACCTGAATCAGTTGTATAATTCTGAAT
>QNDJ01000208.1 GCA_003644825.1 Candidatus Zhuqueibacterota bacterium
ATAAAATCTCCATAATTCGGGTATCTCCATGTTTGAGTTTTTAGCATTCAATACCACTCCTATTGGAGCTCAATATTTTTTTAAATACCTCATCATACAAACATATCGCTCCTATCGGAGCTGTGGATTGAAACCATAATTTAATATTATGACTATTTACTGGCTAAAAGATCTTTATAAATTAACCACAACTATAAGTTTAAAAATACCACAAAGATGTAATAGAATTAGGAGATTCCAATGAAAATATTGAAAATTATAGTTATTACACAGTTCGTGAATACATAATACGTGAATTTTAATAAATTGTCAAAATTAGTTTTTAATAGCCCCGTAGGGGTGAAATGTTTGTAGTAGTAAAATGTTAAGAAACAATAGAGCTCCATAGGAGCGGCATAGAAATATCGATATGGATAAGTGTAGCTCAAGCTTCCAGCTTGAGATTGTAAACATTTGAATTTTAACTAATTAATACCAGAATCGAATTCTGGTAGTGGATTTTATAATAATGGAAGTCTCTGAAGAGACTGTTTTGTTGTGTTATAATTATTTCAAACTTAGTCATTTTAATGACTTACCATTGGATTAGTCCAGCACCAGAATTGGATTCTGGTGAGGAAAAGAGAATTAAATAAGATTTCTATAGCTCCGGGCATCATTGTACTATTAAGAAAAATTCCTGAAATAGGTGTTTTCAAACAGCCTAATTCCTACCTGCGTGTCTATTAAAGGTTTGCTTGTGTTGTGAATTTATCAGTAAATGTAAGTGAAATTAACTTCTTATACGATTCCAGATTCTATTTATTTACCTTTATAAGCTGGTGGTGGTAAGAGCGGTGGCCTACCTTTTATTTCCCCTGTTCTCTGCAGTTCAATTTCTGATGTTAAAATAGCAGGAGCAATGGTTGAAACCGGGATAAACCCGGATTCCGCACCACAGTAGCTGTTTACAACCAAATAATTATCGGAAGTAGCTATTATTTTATTTATACTTGTTAAAGGAGTTCCGACAATTTCAGCACCCCGCACCAGTTTCTCCTCACCAGTATTAACATCAACAGTATAAATCAGTCGGGGAGTTTGTTTGAAAGCCTGAAAACCGTATTTGCTTGTATTTGTTTCCCCACTTTTTATATGTTTTATAATTAAACCATAAGGTTTATTCTGTTTTTTACATTCTTCTATCAAAGCTTTTTTTAATTTTTCGTAGCTCCATTCCTTACTGGATTTAATGAACAGGTTGCTCATTCTTCCCATTGGTCTGCTGCTCCAGCTCGAGCCAGAGCTTCTGCCATGCCCATTGGATTTATTGAATCCCTTTATAGGTGTTCTGGACATCAGATAATTTCTTAGAATCCCATTTTCAACTAATAAAACCCTTCTGGCAGGTACACCTTCATCATCATACTCATAATATCCATAAAGATTGGTACTATTGAACTCTTTTATCGTTGGATCATCTATAATGGAGATAAATTCTGGCAGAATTTTTTCACCAATTTTATCCTTAAATGTCTGGCCTGATTCTTCATCTTTCTGTCTTTCACCTTCAAGTCTATGACCTACTGCTTCGTGAAAAATAACACCTGTTACATCCGGCTCAAGTATAGCGGGTCCAGTGTATGGTTTCAGAACTTCCGCTTCCCGCAACATAAGAAGCTCTTTTGCCAGATTTTTAGCCTCATTCATTAAAAACCTATAGTCCGGAAGGTTATTATCCAATCTGTAATTGAAATCACGGAAATTACTCAATAACATTCCGTCTTTAGCTCTTGTATTCGCTGATATGTGTATGGAATAATATACATTTTCCTGTATTATTTCACTTCCTTCAGTATTTACATAATAGTTTATCTCTTTCCTGGCGTTAACCCTCATTTTTGATTCAAAAATATCTTTAAAATCGTTGAAATAGGCTGTAATATCTTTCAATACTTTTTTCCAGAATTTTTTATCGAAGTTAAATTTTAGTGGTGGAGCTATGTATTTATATCCTTTTTCTCTGGAAAAACTATCAATGTGTTCCTCTTCAGCCTCAAAAACAGCCTGTCCCTTTTTCTTCAAATAGTTGTTTATTGCCTCTTTATATTTGAAATCTGTTATATACCATAAAACATTTCTAATAGAAGACTCATCATTTTCTACAGGAATTATATAGGAATCTGAATACAATCTATGGTCTGAACCGAAGAAAAAACCGCTACCTTTTTGTCCTGTATTATCAAAAGAGTAATCTCCAACTCTTACCTCAACAAAGGCGGTTCTTGTTTTATCATTATTATCAGAATAGATTGCGCCATATTTTGCAGCGAGGTCTATCGATTCAATTTCCTTAATCCAGTAACTTATGAAATATGGGGGCTGATAATCTTTAAACCTGAGATTCTCTTTAGAGCGAATGAGCTCTTCTTTCATTGCAGATAGGATGATAGTTCTCCAGTCCTTTTCCTCTCTAAAATTGTTCCATTTAAAAAGTCCTGGACCAGAAAATAATTTTAAATCATTATATTGAGCATTAAGAGGTATAATTCTGCAAATAAAAAAAGCGCTTAAAAGCAATATTGTTAACTTAATTTTATTCATTACATACTCTCAACAAAATCTGGTTTTCAGGGAATAGAGTTAAACTAAAACTAATATCCAGCAGCAGTGCCACCAGACCTTTTGTCGGGGGCACCATAATAAATGCCTGTTTTTGGGTCAATCAGGATACTGTTGGCATCACCCTGACGCCATCTTGTGCTGATTTTATGCCCTATATTTTTCAAAGAATCCAATACTTTATCCGATATTCCTTCTTTTTCTATTCTCAATATATCTGGCATCCACTGATGATGCATCCGTGGGGCATCCACTGCGTCCTGTATATTCATTTTAAAGTCGATGACGTTTATAATTACATTCAAAACTGTATTAATTATTGTTCTTCCACCAGGGCTTCCAGTTATCATAAATGTTTTACCATCTTTTGTAATAATTGTTGGTGTCATTGAGCTCAACATCCTTTTATAAGGCTTGATTATATTTGGTTTTGTTCCGATTAATCCTTTGTTATCTGTGTAACCTGGTTTCATATTAAAATCAGCCATTTCGTTGTTAAGTAAAAATCCTGTTCCTTCTGGAACAACACCGGAACCATAGCCACCATTTAAGGTATATGTTGTTGCTACTGCTATTCCATCTTTATCAATAACTGAGTAATGAGTTGTTTCGTTTGCTCTTTCAATGGTTAAAATGTCTTTTCCAATTTCGGCACTCGGTATTGCCTTAACAAGATTTAACCTTTTCCTGATACTTTCAGCATATTTTTTTGAAATAAGCATATCTACAGGAATTTTTCCAAAATCAGAATCTCCAAGATACTTTGCCCGATCAAGATAGGCGAATTTCATTGTTTCAGAAATCAAATGAAGGGTTTCAGGGGCATATCTTTCCATTTTAGATAATTCAAACCCCTCAAGAATATTAAGCATTTCAATCAGGATAGTTCCACCAGAACTCGGTGGTGGCATTGATATTATTTTATATCCTCTATAGTTTCCAGTAACTGGTTTTCGTATTACTGCTTCATACTTTTCAAGGTCTTCTTTTGTTATCAACCCGCCGTATTTTTCCATATCTTTTGCAATTAAATCTGCGATCTTCCCTTTATAAAAAGCGTCAGAACCATTGTTAGCTATTAACCTTAATGATTCAGCAAGCTCTTTTTGAACAAAAATATCTCCTTCTTTGAAATCTGAACCATCAGGTCTGGAGAATATTCTGAGAAATTCTTTATAATCTTTAAACCTCTTTTTTAAACTGTTAAATGATTTTGCCATTCTCTTATTAAGCACAAATCCATTTTCAGCAAGGTTAATTGCAGGTTCTATAACTTCTTTCCAGGAGAGTTTTCCATATTTTTTCATAGCGAGTTCAAATCCTTTCACAGTTCCAGGGACCCCAACTGCAAGATGACCATAATAGCTCCTTTTTCTAACATATTTTCCATTTTCATCAAGATACATATCCGGAGTAGCTTTTCCAGGTGCTTTTTCACGGAAATCAATTGCAACGGATTCTTTAGTATCCGGGAACCTTATAATCATAAATCCACCACCGCCAATGTTGCCTGCAGAGGGATATGTTACAGCAAGGGCAAAGCCAACAGCAACAGCCGCATCCACAGCATTGCCACCCTTTTTAAGGATATCTATTCCTATCTGCGATGCATATTTATCTACCGATACAACCATTCCGTTTTTTCCAGAGACAATATCTCCTCTTTCATTAGCTGAAAGAGAAAGAGGATAAAGCTGAATAGCGAAACATAATACAATAAAAAGAAAAAACTTTCTCGTTTTCATTTCTATCTCCCCGGTTAAATTTCACAAATTACAAAACCTGTTTCAGATTAGAATATAAAATAATTTTCTGATTTTAGAGAAAAAGAGAATTTTGTTATGTTTGAAACAATAAAACAAATTAATTTAAAATATTGAAAGGTCGGGATGATTTATCATCCTTTCAATAAATTGAATAATTCTTCTTCAAGTTTAATTACCTCATTACATC
>QNDJ01000209.1 GCA_003644825.1 Candidatus Zhuqueibacterota bacterium
AACCTAAAAATTTCAGTTATTATTTCCACCTTATATTTCCTCTAGTATTTTTATTTCCGACAACATTAGGTGGTCTATTTTACCTTTTTATAAAATATATCAAAGAGTCGAAAATAATTAGCCTTATCCTTGTTATTTCTTTAATTATTCTGGCGGTCTCTTTACTTTATCAGATGTTTAAAAAATTAAAATTAATTACTTAATTCTATATAAATAAAACACAAAAACAATAAGAAAACAGGAGGAATTATGAAACGTATAAAAACATTCATAGTTATTCTGGGCATTCTGTTGATTTATTCCAATCTTTTTGGTCAGACAGAAATAGAAAAAAAGGGACTTGAAGCCATAACAGAAAAAGGCGTTCTTGCCCAGCTGGAATTTCTTTCATCCGACTGGACAGAGGGTCGAGAAACAGCATCTAAAGGAAATGACCTGGCAGCAGATTACATTGCAGGTATGTTTAAAGTTTACGGGCTTAAACCAGCAGGAGATTTTGAAACTATCAGAACAAGAAGGAGAAGTATATTTGAATTTGCTCCTTCCAGGAAAAAAAGAACATACTTTCAGAACTTCCAGCTCATTGAATACAAACCCGGTGACAATATCTGCCTGAAGGTTCATTACAAAGATGGAAATATAAAAAGAACCGTGATATTTAATTACAAAACAGATTTCGTAATAAATGTTTCGGATTATGCTGAGGAATACACTGCTCCAGTTGTCTTCGTCGGTTATGGAATTACAGATAAAGAAAAAAACTACGATGACTTTGAAAATATAGATGTTAAAGGAAAACTGGTTTTAAGAATATCCGGTTATCCTGGTCATCTTGACACGACTTCAAATGCATATAAAGTTTTTCGTCCAAAAGATAGAATGGAACTTTACCGCCTCAGAAGAAAGAAAAACGAATCACTGATGAAATCCGGTGCTATTGGTGTTCTTGAAATAAATACAACAGGTGATATCTCTCGTTCCTGGGTAACAAATAAACCTTATAGATGGAAAACTCCATTCTACGAGGGCGATACACCACCACCAACAGGATATGAAAGAAGAATGAAGCTGGTAACCGATAAATTCATACCTGAACCCGCAGTTGTCCAGATATCAAATAGAATTGCTAATATTCTATTAAAAGGTTCAGGGATAAATATTGAAAAATTTGAAAAAAATGTCGCTGAAAACCTGACCCCTGCTTCAAGAATTCTGGTCGATAAATATGTTTCCATTAAAACTTCTGTTAATTCAAAGGTCGTTTCTACACAGAACGTCCTCGGTTATATAGAAGGAGAAAATCCCGATGAAATTATAGTAATTGGTGGTCATTATGACCATCTCGGTAAACATAAAGGCTATATATGGAACGGCTCAGATGATAATGCTTCTGGAACAGTTGCAGTTATGGAAATAGCAAAAGCTTTTATGGCTACCGGTGTAAAACCAAAAAAATCTGTTGTATTTGCTACCTGGTCTGGAGAAGAAAAGGGACTTCTGGGTTCAAAATATTTTGTAGACCATCCTTTTAAACCATTGAACAACATCGTTATGAATATTAATTTCGATATGATTTCCAGAGATTCAGAAAATGATAAAGAGGGAAACAAAGTAAGTGCTACCTACACCTGTCATGCTGTTCAACTAAAAGAATTCCTGGAAACATACAATAAAGTAACAGGATTAGACCTTTCCTTAAGGGGTTCCAGTAAGCCAAGTGGTGGAAGTGACTTTGCTCCATTTGCTGCTAAAAACATCCCTATTATAGCCTTTATGGCTGGATTCCACCCAGATTATCATCAACCAACAGATGAAGTAAATAAAGCAAATATCAAGAAAATGACAAAAATCATCAAACTTGGTTTTCTGAATGCCTGGAAAGTAGCCAATCTTGAAGGTAAATTAATCTGGGATAAAAATGCAAAAGAAACCGGTCCCAGAAGACCTTTTTAAGTAAAAAATGAAAAAAAGGCAGGAATTGTTCAAAAAGCTAACTCCTCTAAATTGTAGAATCTTCTGATTCAATCATCTTTTTTAAATAATTCCTGCCTTTTAGTTATCAATTCTATGATTGTTTTTTTTCTATTGGCTTTTAGTTATTTGTAAATTATAAAAACCAGCATCATAAAAAAGCAGTATCATTTTTTAATGATACTGCTTATATTGGAGGTATCTTTCAGGCTATTGGTGATCCTCCAAAAATCTAAAATATTAAAAACTCTTGCCTGAAAGAGTATTATTATCTGAACAATGCTAAAACATTTTGAGGGGTAACATTTGCCTGAGCTAATTGAGCAGTCGCTGTTTGCTGTAAAATCTGTAATCTTGTAGACTTTAATTGCTCCATAGCAATATCTGCATCCAGAATTCTACTTTTTGTAGAATCAGTATTGGTAATAGCTATACTTAAAGTTGCTTCTTTTACGGTTAATCTGGATACTGTTGCCCCTATCTGTTGAAGCATATCTGAAACAGTTTCTATTGCAGTATTTACTTTAGCTAAAGCTGCACTTGCACCTGTAGCAGTAAACACTTTATTCGACACATAAGTAGATGATACCTGAAGAGCTGTTGCTGTTGCAGATTGAGTTATAGCAAAATGCATAGTATTTGTTGTTCCAGCACCCGTCTGGTATGAAACTGAATATGTGCCATCTATTAAAGAAATGTTGTTAAATGTAGTTTCTGTAACAATATTATTTATTTCTTCTGTTAACTGGTTTATCTCGGTTTTAATCGCATTTCTCTCTGCGGAACCCAGGGTATCACTTGCTGCGGAAGTAACCTTTTCCTTAATAGTAATAAGTATATCACTGATGTTCATCAAACCACCTTCAGCAATGGCAAGAACATTTTTTGCAGTTCCTACATTGTCATAAGCTACAGAAAGGCCTCTGGACCTTGCTCCTAACCTTCTGGAAATAACAAAACCAGCAGGGTCATCTGCTACCTCATTTATTCTTAATCCTGTTGCTAATTTTAGCTGGCTTATTTCTAAATTACGATTAATGGATTTTAATGAATGAAGAGCATTAAATGCAGCTATATTGGTATTAATCCTGGTGGAATCTCCAATAGCCATATCTTACACCTCCTGTTTTAAGATTTATGGCTTCCTTACCTTTTTAAATGTAGTTCAGCTATTCTTAATTATCGGCAGACTTTAATGAATCTTTAAAAAAATTATAAAAATAATTTAATTTTTTTTACAGGTTCTTTTCTATTAAGGTAAGCATTTCATCAGCAGAATCGTCCCAGTTAAATTTCTGAGACCACTTTATAGCATTTTCAGAAAGTTGTTTAAGAAGTGGTTTATTCTTAAGAGTAGTAATTATTTTATCAGCAAGTTCAAAAACATTTCCAAACTTAAACAGGTATCCAGTTTCTCCATCAACAACTGAATCTTTTAAACCGGGCACGTTGCTGGCAATTACCGGGGTTCCACAGGCGTTAGATTCAATAACAGTCAGTCCCCAGCCCTCCTTTGAAGAAGGATTGACAACAAGTTCGCATTTCCTCAGTATCTCAACCTTTAATTTATAATCAGCATAACCCAGAAATTCAATATTTTTAACCAATCCCTTTTCTTTTACCATCTTCTTCAAAACAGGCAAATAATCACCACCTCCAAGAATTAAAAGCTTTACTTCCGGTACACTCTTTTTCACTATTAGCATTGCATTTATTAAAATATCTATTCTTTTATATTTCTTTATTCTCCCCAGGTATCCAATTAGATTGTTCTCTTTTTTTCCATCTCCAGGATTATAAATTTTATGGTCAACACAATTATATATAATCTTGATATTCTTTTCAGGAATCCCTTCTCTTATAAGCTCTTCTTTTGTACTTCTGGAAACAACCGTAAAAGGAATCTTTTTATAAACTCTTCCTATCAATAATTCAGAAAAATATACATAAGATGCGGCTAAAAAGTTAGTTTGTTGAAAAATCGATTTTTTAAAAAGATGGTGCACTATTGCCAAAATTGGTTTTTTAACATAAAAAGGTGTATAAAATGGTATTTTGTTAATGTCGTCTATTATAATATTATAACTATTTATATCAAATAATTTTTTTATATATACAGGAACAATAAAATTAAAAACACTTCTTTTACCCTTTCTTACGACTCTTATTCCATCAATTATTTCTTCATCAGGTAAATCTGGATGTGAACAGCAAAACAAGTCTACAGAATGCCCTTTTTTAGCAATCCTTTTGAATATTTCATGAAAATGAACTTCTGCCCCTCCTCCAAAAGGATTTTTAATGTCCTGCCAGTTTATAGCAAGTATTTTCATTCTGGTCTAAATTAAAATCTTGTGAATAACTAAATGTTAGTTCAGGTTAAAGACTTTTTATTTTTAACTCCTGTCATAATTCCTGCAATTCCAACCATAACTGAAGACTCTTTTTCAATTTTAACGCCTAAATCTTTCAGATAATTTTTTACATCAGATTTAATAAAACCTTCATAATATCTGGATTCATAAAATTTAACAAAATGATAAATTAAAAATCTTTTAAATTTTTGTTCA
>QNDJ01000210.1 GCA_003644825.1 Candidatus Zhuqueibacterota bacterium
ATTCAGTTTTAATATTCCTTATTTCAAGGAATATACCCTAATCCATCATACTTTTTTTAATACCTTTAATATCTTTAACATCCATATTGTTTATTTCAATTAAAATCATTTCCAGAAGATTAAACAGTTCTTTAAGCCTCGGGTTATCAAATTTTTCAGAAACTTTTTTAAAAGTTCTTGTTTCCTTAATTAGTTCACCAGATAAGTTTTTTATAAATGAAAGTTCGTGTTCCCGGTTCTTATCATCCAGAGTCAGTCCAGAAAACTCAAGCAAAATCACTTCAGTCTTTTTTAGAAAATTGATACTGGCAATCCTGAAAAGCTTTTCATCATCAGGATTATTTAAAGATTCTGCTATAACAGGTTTATCCAGTCTCTCAAGAGAATTCCATAATTTTTCATATTTATTTTCAAATGAAACATACCTGCCAACAAAAAAACCAATAAGCAAAACAGCAGTAACACCTATAAGTTTAAACCCTGAACCTGAAGGAACTTTAAAAAGTGATTTCAGTTTTTCTATAAAAACCGATTTTATTTTTTCATCAATTTCTGAATG
The DNA here is from genome assembly GCA_003644825.1 of Candidatus Zhuqueibacterota bacterium. Taxonomy (GTDB): domain Bacteria; phylum SM23-31; class SM23-31; order B21-G16; family B21-G16; genus B21-G16. The sequence continues at coordinate 560 of QNDJ01000210.1, forward strand.
AGGCATAATATTTTTTCTTATTTCAGTCCAGCATTCTTCCCAGAACTCATAGTCCGGGGAGATTATTTCTTTACTTTCAAAAGATGAGAGGGTTTTTTTCATCTTAATCACCTCTTCCTTACATCTCTCGCAGTGTCTGAGATGTTCATTAATAAATTTCTTTCTACTTTCATCAATCTCATCGTATATATACTCCACCAAATTTTTTGATACTATATTACATCTTTTCATAGCTAAACCCCTTTTCTTCAAAAAAGAGTTCGAGTTTCTTTCTCAATTTTTTAATAACTTTATGCAGGGTTGATTTTACGGTTCCTTCACTTATGCCCATTATTTCACTCACTTCATTAATTTTAAAGTTCTCAAAATGCTTTAAAGTAAAAATCATTCGTTCCTTACTGGAGAAACCTTTTAAGATTTCCTCAACCTTTTCTTTAAATTCTTTTAATATAAACTTCTGTCCTGGCAGGTCTGTACTTTTCATCGAGAGGTTCACCCTTATTGTGTTTTCCCGTTCTTTTTTCAGGTTTTTCCTCAGCCTGACATTTCTGGAATAGGTAAGGCATCTATTAACTGCTATTTTAAAAATCCAGGATGAGAAACTGGAATCCCCTCTAAATTTACCCAACGATTCATAGGCTTTAATAAATGTTTCCTGTAATAGGTCTTTCGCTACTTCTTTATCACCTGCATATTTAAAACAGATTCTATAAATCATTTCTTTATTTTCCTCATAAAGAATTCTGAACTGGTCTACTTCTCCATTTTTTATCCTTTTTATAATCTCTTTTTCCTTATCAAACATCAATTTTTGTTTTTTCCCCGATTTTCTATAACTGTTTGATTAGACTTTATATATATGATGCATAAAATTAATTTTTGTTTACCTTAATTTAAAAATAAAAAAAGAGAAGCCTGAATAACTGACTTCTCTTTCAGAATTTTGCCTTAAATTAGACACAAAAAATAAAGGCCTATATAACTTCAGGTGCAGGAGCCTTTTCCTTGAATTCTTCCTCTTCGGGTATTGTGTTACCCTTAAAGAAAGCCATTTCACTACCAAAAAATGTGAACCTTATCCAGATTTTTATGCCTATGTATATCTGCTGAATAACAATCATAATAAGAACCATCCATAGAGTATTTTGAACAATCTGTGTATGGGCAACCCAGTAGAGAACTCCAAATATAACCCCCATTATTACAATAAGATAGTATAAACCCAGAACTTTAAAGAAATGGGAAAATATAAAACAAATCGATTTCACAGTTTCAATAACCATCCATTTGCCCTTTTCCACAACTGTCCTGATTTTTGCATAATCAAATATCATATTAATAAAACATATAAAGAAAATCATAAGTATATCTTCAATAAACCTCAGTATAACAACAAATCTTTCGGTTTTTGCATTCTGCGTAATGGTGCTGTGAAGAGAATCCAGGAGACCACGAACCCAGATAAAAAATACCGCATATAATATGAGTGAAATTATCATCAGCCTTAAAAACCTGAAAAAGTATGTTCCACACCCGCTGAAAAACTGCCTCATTGAATATTTATTTTCTTCTGAATTATAAATTTCAAGCAACCCACCTGCAAAAAATGAATTAATAATCATAAATATTATTGCTAAAACAATAATTGGACTGAACGTTGGTCTGAAAAAATAACCATAAAACAAACCCTGGATATTATTCAGGATTGCCCCTATGCCTATAATTGAAGGGTTAAAAGAAGTAACAAAACCTTTATTATTAAACTGAAACTCGCTCCACCATTGATAGTCGAATCCTTTCATCATATTATTTCTTACAAGGCTATTACCAAATGAATTCTGAAGAGTATTGTATAGAGGTAAAGCTAAAACCAGACCAAATATTAAATTTACTATGAAAACAAATAATATTATTTTTTTAACCCGAATTGAGGAATTTATTCCTTTTGCAAAGGCTTTGAAAACACCCATTTTTTTCTCCTTTTTATTTAAAATCAACTAAAAAAGGTAAATGTCTCGAGAAGATGCTGGAACCAGAACAGCCATCGTGTTGCCCATTTTACTGCGGGGGTTCTCCATTTATCATTAACCCTGCTATTATTAGTATAGTTTATATCAATCACAAGCTTATGTTCCGGGTCCACCTGAACTGTTCTCCATTTTGCAGGTTTACGAAATGTGTACCTTGTCCATCTATACTGACCATCCCACACTCTCTTCTCTTTTTCACCATTATCAAAGGTTATAACTATCTCAACAGGTATTTTTATTTCGCCTTTCCTCTGTATAATAACATCAGTTTCATATATTTTTTCTTTACCGGTAGTATCCTCTTTAATTCCTTTTAAAAATACTTTTTCACCATTTTTATCGAATATTCCCTGTTTCTCAGAGATTGGTTTGCTCGATACTCTTCCAACAGCGTAGTCAAGAACATAAGCAGTGTTAAGAAACTGGTCAAAAAACCAGCTTATATCTTTTCCTGTAATTTCATTTACAACATTTATAAATGCCTGTGGTCTGGGATGTTTATATCTCCATCTTAAACTGTATGTTTTTATGATTCTTGCAAATATTTCTTCACCGAGGAAATTCTCAAGAGTTCTCAACATCATAGCCGGTTTACTATACGAATTTATTCCATAACTTGAACTATTCTGGAATTCCCAGGCTTTTTTTGTTATTACATCCAGATTAGTGTTTGGCAAATAACCACCAATCATTCCTGCCCATTGATTTATATTTACTTCATCAAATACATACGGGATTTGAAAATACCTTCTCATATAAAAATTATCTCCATAAGCAGCGTCAAGGCATTTAGCAGTTGAATACGTATTGAATCCTTCATCCAGCCAGGCATCCTCAAATTCATTATTGGCAACAAGATGATACCAGAACTGGTGCCCGCACTCATGAACAGTGACGCCTTCAGGGCGTTGAACCTTCTTAGCTGTAAGCCAGCTTGTTCCTCCAGTAAACAATGTAGGATATTCCATTCCTCCTGCACCGCTTCTGAACGCAGGGTCAACAACTGTTATATGCGAATAAGGATATTCCCCATACCAGCTACCATAATATTTTAATGCAGCTTTTGTAGCTTTAAAGTATCTTTCAGCTTGCTTTTTATGTTCCGGCATTATCAACAATGTAATATCAACTTCCCTCAAAGGTGGTTCGGAGAATTTCTCTACCATCTGGATATAATCGGGGCTTGCTGTCCATACAAACCCATGTACATTCTCCTGATAAAAATTATAAGTGATTGTTCCATCCACATTGGGTGTTTCTTTTCTTTTTATGCCTGTTGCTCCTATCTTAAAATCTTTTGGAACCGTAATATTGACATCATAAGTACCAAAATCCGAGAAAAACTCCGAAGTAGCATGATATTGATGACAATTCCATTTACCCTCCCAGAAAACACCAATTTTGGGAAACCACTGGGCTATGAAATAGTAATCTCTATAATATCCAGACCTGGCTATTGTTCTTGGGACTTTAGAATAAAATTTAATGTAAACTTTTATAGTATCTCCAGGTGGTAAAGGTTTTGGAAGGGTAACTTTCATAACGGTCTGGTCATAAGGATTATTATCATCAGGTTGAACAAATTCTATGGTTGGTGTGAGGTCAGTCTCTTCAAAGTATCCATCGGGTAAAATAGATATAGATTGAACATCACAATATCCATATTCTTCTTCATTTCGGGGTAATCTTCTGAATCTTCCCATCTTTTGAAGTTCCTGCATAAAGGTCGACTTATTATTCTTAAAAGCATTATAATAGAGATGAAAGTAAAGTTCCACTATGTCCACATCAGAATCGTTAATCCAGGTCAGGGTTTCTTCTCCTGTTATCCCTTTGTTTTTTGTATCAAGTTTTAAATTCATCTGGTAGTTCGCAATGTTCTTGCACTGAATTTCCTGAGCATTAAGTAAACCCGAAAAAATAAAACAAATAAAAAATAACGATAATAA
>QNDJ01000211.1 GCA_003644825.1 Candidatus Zhuqueibacterota bacterium
ATTATAATAAATGATACCTGTTATCATAACACCAATGAAAGAAATTAAAATTCTTAATCCCTCTATATAAACTCCAAACACAACAAAACCAGCAAAAAGCTGACCTGTTTCTACAACTGTTGTCGCTACCAGCATATTAATTATCGCAGGAGAATCCATACCTGCTTTATAAAATCCTTCGATAACTGGATAACTCACATAAGGACAGGGTGGTAAAATTGACCCTATAATTACAGTATTGATTACATTCCGCAACATAGTTCTATTTTTCCTGATATACTTTTTAATCTTCTTTTGAGAAAAAATATTTTTCATAGCTGTTCCCAAAAATATAGCAATTACTAAAGGTACTATCAGTGTTTGTCTCTCTTTTAAACTCATCAACACTGATTTCTCAAAAACAACGCTGTTAAACATTAACATACTCAGATAAATGAAAAAAGATATAATTAGTAAAATCCTGAGACTCCATATTTCAGCCCCTTTCAATCCATTAACAGACATTATCGTAACCTCCTCTATGAGAATAACAAAAACACTATACTACCCGATATTATAGCTGCCAGAAAAGATAATGTTACTCTTTTTATAAGAATTCTGTAATTAAAAAACATAATATCACAGGATAAATAGCACGGAAAAACAAGTCCTGCTCCAAAAAGCATTCCCATAATACCAGGAAATCCTGCTCCAGCAAGATAAATACCTGAAATAATCGGATATGAAACAAAAGGGCACGCTGGAAGTATAGCACCTATCACAACACCTAAAAACACACCTATTAAACCGGTTTCCTTCCCGAGATATCCTGCAAGAGTTTCCCCTTGAATCAAAGTTTTGACTGCACCTGCTATAAACAGTGCAGATAATATAAAAATTCCCAATCTTTTTATAGTAATCATAGAATCTCTTACACTCTTCCTCATTATTTCAGGTTTAAAAATACCCAGGTAAATATAAATACAGATACTTGATAGAATCAAAATGTGTATGGTCGGGTTCTTACCGAATATTAATGGCACACTTCCTTTAATTGGTCCAATAAGCATATACGAACCAATAAGAAATACAAGAACAAGTAATATTCTTATCAACATATTAGCCCACATCATTTTAAAACCTCTACTGTTTTACTGAAGCGGTATACATTTACAATTTCACTACTATACAACTTAAAAAAATTTTTTTATTTTATTACTTCCAATATCATTTTAACAGCTAATGGGATAGCTCTTTCGACATCTGGAGTGCATTTTTCACTGAAGGTAGTGTTATCTTCGATTTCAACAGCATATAGTATAACCTCATCTGGCATTTTTAAACCTAATTTTTTCCCAAGTTCAATAGCTGTATTGAGGTCTATTTCATGAATTGATACAAGGCGAGGCGTTGTAAAAAGGTCTTCAAGGGAAAATCGATAAATAGTTCCAACCCTGTTTTTTTTTGTTTTAATGGAATCTATTATTATTACTCTGTCATATCCTGCAAGCAAATCAATCAGATAAAATCCAGCCTGGTTTGTTTCTTTAACATCAATATCTTTTAAATCTAAATTTTCTTTTAACTTCCTTGCAATAAGAATCCCGACCCTGTCATCAGTCAGGATCGGGTTTCCCATACCTAAAATTAACGTTTTCAATAAAAAAGATTATCTTTTAATTGTTTCAATCAGTTCTTTTTTGCTATTATAAATATTGGCTATTAGAGGCATTTCACCGGGCAGAGAATGGGTCGCACATGCTAAACAGGGGTCATAAGCCCTGAATGCCATTTCTACCATATTTAATAATCCATCATTCACTTTTCCATTTTTTATCAAACCCTGAGCAGCTTTTCTTATAGACATACACATCGAAGGATAATTGTTTACAGTAGCAACTATTATATTTACATCTTTCACAATACCTTTTTCGTCAGTGAAATAATGATGTATTAACGTTCCTCTCGGTGCTTCAACAACACCGATTCCTTCAGTAGGCGTCTCGGTAGGAATTGTTCTTACATTTTTACTGGTAATTTCAGGGTCAGTAACAAGTTCAAGAAGTCGTTCAGCTGCATAAACAATCTCAATTAAACGAGCCCAATGCTGAGCAAGAGTTGCATGAACGGGTTTTCCTCCAAGCGTATCATAAAATCTTTCATAATTCTCCTGGGCAATTGGTGTTGCCATACCATCTGCTGCATTCAATCTTCCAAGTGGAGCAACTCTATAAATACCACTATCTTTACCATCAACCAGTCCTTTCCATCCAATAGATTTCAAATATGGAAACTTTAAATAACTCCATTCCTCAACATGTTCTCCAATGTAATTTAAATAATCACTATCCTTAAATTTAACTATTTCATTTCCTTCAGTATCAACAACCCGAATATCACCATCATAGAAATTCACTTTGTTATTTTTATCAACGAGTCCCATATAATTGGTCTTTAATGAATAAACATCACCCAGAATTAAATCCACATAAGTCTTATTCTTTAAAACAACATCATCAAAAAGTTTAATACCAAATTTTGCGAACTCAACCTGAGATTTAGCTATTTCCTCGATTTCCTTACGTTCTTCTTCTGTAATTGGTTTACTCATTCCGCCGGGGACATTACATACAGGATGGGTTGGTTTTCCACCAATCATTTCCTGGATATGCTGTGCAGAAGCCCTGTGTTTAATTACTTCACCACCAATTTCCAGACCAACCTTATTTATAACACCAAGAATATTTCTTTCTGCAACCGGAGCATCAGGACCAACAACAAAATCCGGGGCTGCCAGTGCGTAAAAGTGAGCTATATGACTGTGTAGATAGTGTGCCATATAAAAGAGTTCTCTTAATTTTTTTGCTGCAGAAGGAATATCTACATGATAAACAGCGTCAACGGCTTTACCCGAAGCCGAATGATGTGCACCCGGTCAGACCCCACATATTCTTGGAACAATCCTCGGCAATTCTTCCACTGGTCTACCTTCACAGAACCTTTCAAATCCCCTTAACTCAGGCACCTGAAAATAGGCATTCGCTACATTGCCAGAATCATCTAAAAAAATATCTATTTTGCCATGCCCCTCAAGACGGGTTATCGGGTCAATTGATATCTTTTTCATATTTTTTAATCTCCTTTCATAGTCTTACGGTGTAGTAATGATGCTGGTAAACTAAAACGATAAAATAGACCTGCGGGATCCTCAAATTCGTCTAAAATTTCTTTTATTTTTTCTTCATCATTTGAATCAGCCAGAGAACCGACTGCACTTAACAGTTTTGCACCCTGATCACTTACCTCATCACTGGGTCCATAACATCCCCGGCAGGGCATATTTACATTTATACAACGGGTCTCACACCCACTTCTCGTTGCAGGCCCACAACATATTAATCCCTGTTCAAGCAAACATATCTCAGGGTCAGGAATAATTTCATGAGACCTGTAGATTTTAGATATTTTTCTTTCTTCTTTTTTCCTATCACATTCATCACAAAGGGTCTTTTTACCTGCAAGAGTTGAGCCTATCGGAGGAAGTTGATTTTTTACTATAGCATCTATTGCATTCAATATGGTTTTTGGAGTAGGAGGACATCCAGGTATATAATATTCAACCTGAACAACCTGATCAAGAGTTTTTACAGTATTAAAAAATTCCGGTAAAGTTACTTCGCCTTCAGGAACTTCGATACTTGTCTTAGGGAAAATTCCTTCCGGGTTCACTGTAGAAAGAGTCTCTTTATATACAGTATTAAATATTTCCTTTCTATTAGTAAAATTTGCAAGCCCAGGAATACCTCCATAACAGGCACAAGCACCAAAAGCAATCATCACCTTGGATTTTTTACGTAGTAATTCTGCAACGTGTTTTTGTTCTGAGTTCCGAATTGCTCCATTAAAAAGACAAACATCGATACTTTTATCCTCCATAGCCTCAACATCTTTATACTTGAAGTCAAGTGCAATAGGCCAGAACACAAGTTCTGCTGCTTCGGCTATATCCAGAATTTTTTCGTGGACATCCAGGACAGCTACATCACATCCCCCACAACTCGCTGCCCAGTATTGTGCTAATTTAAATTTTGCCATTTTCCCCTCAAAATATTTTTTAATTACCTTATCGTTCCATGATATACTGTTGTAATTTGCTTTTTTCTAACCTGTGGATTACTGTAATCTGGAAGTATCATTGGAGAAATTCTTTCTGTTACAATTCCTGCTTCCTCCAGTTCTTTATGATATTTTTTTACGTGGTCTAAATTCAATTTTCCATCAGTTGTTCTTTCTTTTGCAAAAATTGCAGCATTTTCCCCGGCAATTCGTCCAAATACTGTTACATCAAGCAGAGAATTACCCATCAATCTATTTTCCCCATGAACTCCCCCGGAAACTTCACCAGCAACAAATAAACCGGGTATACTTGTCTCACATTTTGAGTTTATCTCCAGTCCACCATTCTGATAGTGTAATGTAGGATATATCAACATAGGTTCTTTAGTTATATCTATAC
>QNDJ01000212.1 GCA_003644825.1 Candidatus Zhuqueibacterota bacterium
AAAATATACAATCAAGTCTACTTCAAAGAGCAATTGATTTCAGAAATGAGAACACTCATTTCATAAGCAATTATGAAGAGTTTAAAAATATTTTTAAACAGGATGGTGGGTTTGTTTATGCTCACTGGTGTGGAAATACCGAATGTGAACTCAAAATCAAGGACGAAACAAAAGCAACAATAAGAGCTATTCCTTTAGATTCAAGAAAAGAGAAAGGAAGTTGTATACTTTGTAAATCAGCTTCTAATGAAAGAGTGATTTTTGCAAAGTCATACTGAAAAACATCTACTTGAAGTTGTGCTTTATTACTGTATCTAATTAAAAGAGGAAATGAAAATGGATGAGAATATTTATTTAAAAGAAGAACACTTTATGATAAGGGATATGGTTAGAGAGTTTGCTGAAAAAGAAGTTAAACCCATTGCTGGAGAGATTGATGAGAAAGCTCGATTTCCTGAGGAAAATATTAAAAAAATGGCTGAACTTGGTCTTTTAGGTATAATATTTCCTGAGGAATATGGTGGAGCCGGTATGGATACAATTGCTTATTCGATAGTGATGGAAGAACTTGCAAAGGTGTGTGCATCACATGCAATTACTGTTGCTGCTCATATATCGTTATGCTCTAACCCGATTTATATGTTTGGCACTGAACAGCAGAAACAGAAGTATCTTGTTCCACTGGCAACAGGCAAACATCTTGGTGCTTTTGGTTTAACGGAAGCAGAAGCTGGTTCCGATGCCCAGGGAACAAAAACTACAGCAGAAAAGAAAAATGGTTATTATATTATTAACGGTTCAAAGCTTTTTTGTACGAACTCAGGTGTTGCGGGTACTTATATAATAACAGCAGTAACCGGAAAAAAAGGTGATAAAAAAGAAATAAGCGCCTTTATTGTTGAGCGGGATATGGAAGGACTGATAATTGGTAAAAAAGAAGATAAAATGGGCTGGAGAGGTTCGGATACTCATCAAATATTTTTTGAGAACCTGAAAGTTCCTGAAGAAAACCTTTTAGGTGAAAAAGGAAGAGGATTTAAAGAGGCTATGATTACTCTTGACAGTGGAAGAATCAGTGTTGCGGCAATGTCTCTTGGAATAGCGGAAGGAGCTTATGAAGCGGCTAGAGCATATTCTAAAGAGAGAAAAGCTTTTGGGAAATCTATATGTGATTTTCAATCAATTCAGTTTATGCTGGCAGATATGGCAGTTGGTATTGAAGCAGCCAGAGAGCTTGTTTATAAAGCATCCTGGTTAAAGGATAATGGGAAACCTTATGCTAAATATTCAGCAATGGCAAAGCTTTTTGCGTCTGAACTGGCAATGAAAACTACTTCCAATGCTCTACAGATACATGGTGGATATGGGTACGTTAAAGATTATCCGGTCGAAAGGTTTTTTAGAGATGCAAAAGCATGTGAAATAGGTGAAGGAACTTCAGAGATTCAAAGGCTTATAATAGGAAGATATATTTTAAGAGAAATATAATTTTCAGGGAATTCTTTTGAATAAAAAAGTAAAAAGTCGAAATAAAAAAGAGACTTCTGTTTATAAAAGAACCATTGAACCTCCAAAACCCAGGAAAAAATCTTTGAAAAGAGAATGGGGTATAAGATTCTCTCTTTTTCTTGGCTTGATTATTGTTATTACTTATCTTTTTCCGAAAGGGAAATCCTATCAGTATGCGGATTATAAGGTAGGAAGTGTTGTAGATAAAGAAATTATAGCGCCTGATGATTTTCCTATTTTGAAGACCCCTGAAGAACTGGAAAATGAAAGAAAAAAAGCTCTTGAAAAAGTAAAACCTGTGTTCTATCGGGACGAAAAAGTTCAGAAGAACGTTATATCGAAAATAAATAAGTTGTTCGGTGATATCAATAATATAGCAAAGAAAGAGACTGAAATTGTTGATTTAAAGAGTAAAATTGACCCTCAAAAACCTGATTCCGTTCTTCAAAAAAAGATTGCTCTTGCTCAGAATGATTTTGATTCTTTATGTGAGGAATTTACTAAAAACTATCATCTTGAACCAGATAATAAAAGATGGGATTTTATCATTCAAAGCACTGATTTATATAAAAAGAAATTTAAGGGCGAATTAGTTAGAATATTAAATGATCTTTATTCTATAGGGATTTTAAATGTCAGTAAGAGTGATTTTACTGATAATAATAAGAAGATTATTGTTAAATCTAACGGAAAGGAGAAAGAAGAACTGCCGGAAAAATTTTATGATATTGAATCTGCTAAGGAGGAGATTTCAAATAGATTGAGAAAAATCTACGGCACAAAAGGAGATACTGTAAATGTTGCCTATGAAGTGATTAATTCCTTTTTACAGCCAGATATAATTTATAATAAGGAAGAAACTCAGAAGGTAAAAGATGAAACAATAAGGAAAATCCCTGTAACGAGTGGTTTTGTATTAAAGAATCAGAGGATTATAGATGCTCATGAGGTTGTAACAAAAGATGTTTACAAGAAATTACAGTCTCTGGTTGCTCATACTGCAGAAAAAAATATAAAAAAAGGGGGTATAAGAATAATATTACCATTCCTGGGAAAAGGATTATATTTATCTCTTATATTACTTTTACTGTTTTCCTATTTATTTATTTATAAAAAAGAAATCTTTTATGATAACAGTAAATTTTCCCTTGTTGTTCTTATATTCTTATTAACAGGTCTTTTTTTCTACATATTAACTACACGGATGAATTTATCGGAATTCCTTGTTCCTGTTACAATTTCGTCGATGTTATTTGCGATAATCTTTGATGGAATTACTGCTTTTTATGGAACTGTTGCAATAGCATTTATAGCCAGTGGATTTATGGGGAATGAATTTTCAATAGTAATTATTACTATAATAACAGGGACAGTAGCAATCTATTCTGTTCTTAAAGTGAGAAATAGAATCCAGATTTTTAAGGCTTCTCTATTTATTGCTCTTTCCTATTTTATTCTTATGTTTATTATGGGTACACTTCAATATGCAAATATGGGGACGGTTTTTGAGAATTTTTACAAGTATGCACTACCTAATAGTATTTTTTCACCGATGCTAACACTGGGTTTACTTGCAGGTATAGAATCTATATTTAAAGTAACTTCGGATATGACACTGCTTGAATTATCTGATTTGAATCGTCCATTATTAAAGATGCTTTCTATGAAAGCCCCCGGTACATATCACCACAGTATAATAATGGGAACTCTTGCCGAAAGAGCAGCTGAATCAATTGATGCGAATTCTCTTCTTGCCAGGGTTGGAGCTTACTACCATGATATAGGGAAAATGGAAAAACCGGATTATTTTATAGAAAACCTTATGGGAAGAAAGAATAAACACGAGAATCTTACACCGAGTATGAGCTGTTTAATAATAATATCCCATGTTAAAGATGGACTGGAGATTGCTAAGAAGTATAAATTACCAAAAGTTATAAAAGATTTCATACCTATGCATCATGGTACAAGTTTAATAACGTATTTTTATGAAAAAGCAAAAGAGAAAACAGGTGAAAAATATATAAATGAAGCTGATTTCAGGTATCCTGGTCCGAAACCTCAGACAAAAGAAACAGGTATCGTTATGCTCGCAGATTCAGTAGAAGCTGCTACAAAGTCTCTTAAAGAACCTTCAGCAAGTAGAATAAGGGAAATGGTTAAAAGTATTGTTGAATCCAAGTTCAAAGAAGGTGAACTTGATGAATGTGCCCTCACTTTGAAAGACCTTAATAAAATTTCTGAAAGCTTTATTGCTGTTCTAACAAGTATGTTTCATACCAGAATTGAGTATCCTGGACAGGAAAAAGCTGCCGCCCAGAAGTCAGAACAAAAAATTCTTGAGAAGTTATGATTAAAGTTAATGTTTTCTTTAACGAATATAAAGATAGGATACCTTTATTATCAGGAAATATAAAATATATTGTGGATTGTATTATCGGGGATAGAAAAATCAATAATGCTGAAGTTTCAATTATCTTTGTAGATGATAAATATATAACAGAACTTAACAGGAAATATCTTAAAAAAGATAATCCGACAGATGTAATATCTTTTAAACTGAATGAAAATAGAGAAAATTTAGAAGGAGAGGTATATATAAGTATTGATACTGCAGTAGTACAGGCGGAAGATTATAAAGTAAAATTGGAAGAGGAGCTGGTTAGATTGATTGTTCACGGAATTTTACATCTTGCTGGATACAATGACCTGGAGGAAAAAGAAAAAATACTGATGAAAAATAAGGAAAATTATTACATTAATTTATATAAAAATAAGAAACTAAATTAAATAAATGTAGTATAATTTAATACAAAAACTTCTACAGGGAGGTGATATAGAGATAGTTGTTACTGGAATAGTAGCTTAAAATAAAATGATTGGAATTAATGTTTTCTGGAGTTAATTCTAAAGGACTGATTGGCTGTAGTTTTAAAGCTACAATTTTAGTCTTTTTTATTATATTATTTATAT
>QNDJ01000213.1 GCA_003644825.1 Candidatus Zhuqueibacterota bacterium
AAGAGAAGGTGCTAATATAATAATTAATTATATCAAAAACAGAGAAGCTGCTGAAGAAGTAAGAGAAGAAGCAAAAAACTTCGGAGTGAGTACTCTTATTGAACAGGGAAATGTTGCGAATTATGATGATTGTAAAAGAATCCTTGATAATGTTCTTAAAAGATTCAACAGAGTAGATATTCTTGTAAATAATGCAGGAATCTGGGAACAGGGATATATTGGAGAAATATCTCCAGAGTTGTGGAAAAAAATTATAGAAGTAAATCTTAATGGAGTTTACAATTTTTGTAATCTTGTTGTTCCTGTAATGAAAGAGCAGAAAAGTGGAAACATAATTATAATTTCTTCAAGATGTGCAAGGAAAGGAGAAGAAGGGTCTTCACCTTATGTTGCAGCTAAGGCTGGTTTAATCGGGTTCATCAGGTCCATTGCTATGGAACTTGGCCCTTTTAATATAAGGGTAAATGGTGTTGCACCTGCCTGGATTTATTCTGATATGACCTATGATTATTTAAAAAAATATGGAAATGAACCTGAAATCCTGAAAACCATTCCATTGGGTAGAATCGGAACTCCAGAAGATGTGGCTAATGTCTGCCTTTTTCTTGCTTCAGAACTATCAGGATATATTACCGGTGAAACCATATTCCTGAGTGGAGGAGCTATTTAATTCAGAAGTAAAGTCTCGGAAATCAGATATTATTCATCAGAATTCAATTATCACGAATAAATATAAAAGGTTTAGTATGCCTTTTTAGGCAAAGAGTTTATTAACAGGAGGTGATATTATATGAATAAGAAGAAAATCTTATTGATTCAAATTATATTTTTTGTATTTATTTCTTTATCCTATGCTCAGCAAAGAGAAACTCCACCGATAAAATTTAATAAAATATCGGATAGGTTATATGAAATTACAGGAGGAAAAGGAGCACGCGGTGGTGTATATGTGGGAGATAATGGAGTACTCGTAATCGACGCTAAAATGGATAAAAAATCAGTTGATGAGGTAATTTCCGGGATTAAAAAAATTACTGAAAGACCAATAAAGTATCTTATTAATACCCATAGTGATGGAGACCATGTTCGAGGAAACAGGTTTTTCCCTGAATCTGTAGCGATAATTGCTCACGAAAATTGCCGAAAAGAATTTTTTCATCCTGATAGAAATGGAAAACCGTCTGAATGGAACAAACCAGAACTGGCTAAATTCATTCCTTCAATCACATTCAGGGATAAAATGGATATCTATCTTGGTTCTAAGAAGGCGGAACTGTGGTATTTCGGTATAGGACATACAACAGGAGATATTGTAGTTTATTTTCCTGAAGAAAAAACAGCCTTTATTGGAGATCAGATATTTTTAAACAGACCTCAACTTATCCATTCGTATAAAGGTGGGAATTCCTTTGAGTGTGTGAAAACACTCTCAAAGATGCTGATAACACTGGATGCTGAGAAATTCTGCAGTGGACACAGTGAAATAACAGATAGAACAGGAATAAAAAACCATATAAATAAAATAAAAAAGATTCAGGAAAAGGTTAGAACGCTTATGAAAAAAGGTAAAACCATTGGAGAAATAAAAAGTGAGTTTGAGAAAAATAAGGGAAGGTTAGTTGAAAGTATATATAATGAAATAAAAAGAGGGTACTAAAATTTAAAAAGGGGTGATATAGAATGTTTAAAGGAAAAGTTGCTATAATAACTGGCGCAAGCAGTGGAATTGGGAAAGAAACTGCTCTTCTTTTTGCTAAAGAAGGTGCTTCTGTTTCTCTTGTAGCAAGAAGGGAGAATATTCTAAAGGAAGTTTGCGAAAAAATTCAAAACGGTGGTAGAAAAGCTTTAGCAGTAAAAGCTGATTTGTGCAATCCAGAAGAAACAAAAAAAGTGGTTGAACAAACAGTTCAAAAATTTGGAGGAATTGATATACTTGTAAATTCGGCTGGGATTATAGCTTCCGGAACAATAAAAAATACAACTCTTGAAGCCTGGGAAAAAATGTTTATGATTAATGTTACATCGGTTTTTTATTTGATGCAATTGTGCCTTCCATATTTAATTGAAAGAAAAGGAAATATTGTAAATGTATCGAGTGTTACCGGATTAAGGGCTTTTCCTGGAGTTCTTGCATACTGTGCAAGTAAAGCGGCAGTAGACCACCTGACAAGATGTGCTGCTCTTGAGCTTGCTTCAGATGGTGTTAGAGTAAATGCAGTAAATCCCGGTGTTACAATTACGAATCTACATAAAGCTGGTGGAATGAGTGAAGAAAGTTATGCTCAGTTTCTTGAAAGAAGTAAGAGTACTCATCCTTTAGGGAGGGTTGGAAAACCTGAAGAAATTGCTGAGTTGATTCTCTTCCTTGCATCAGATAAAGCAAGATGGATTACAGGTGTTACTTATTCGATAGATGGAGGAAGAGCTCAAACATGCTTAAGGTAAGAAAATGTTCAATTTTATTTTATTGTTTATTATGTTAATGCATTTATCATCAAGTATGGAAAAAAATATATCACTTAATGGAAAGTGGAAAATCTGGTTTGACAGGGAAGCTCGGTGGAATAAAGAAAAGGTATACCTTACTCCAGTTGATTTAAAAAGTGTTGAAAATTATCTTCCCACTATTGGTTGGGATAATATGTTTTCCCGGGGAATTCAGATTGATGTTCCTTCAACCTGGGAAGAAATCGAACCTGAATATGATGGAGTTGCATGGTACTGGAAAAAAATTAAGATTCCTGAAGAGTGGAAGGACAAAATAATCAGGATAAAATTCTGGGCTGTCAGATATAGAGCAGAAGTATATTTAAATAAAAAACTGGTAGGATATAACATTGAAGGTTCAACACCGTTTATAGTAGATATAACAGATTTTGTTCGCTATGGAGCAGAGAATGTTCTTGCTGTTAGAGTTACTGACCCTGGTGGCGGAAATTCCTGGATGGATTTTAATCCGATAAAATTCGGTGATGTTCAACTGCCGGATAGTCATAACTTTGGCGGTATCTGGCAGGATGTTGAACTTCTGGTTACTGAAAAGTCATATATTGATGATATTTTTGTACAGCCTCAAGAAGACCTAAAATCTGTTAAGATATTAACAACAATTATTAACAGAAATAAAACTAAAAGAGGTAAATTAGAATTTATCATATCAGAAAAAGAGAAAAAAACAGTTATCAAAAAAACGACTTTAGAAATAGCAGTTCCTGAAAATAAAGAAATCAATATCGAAAAAACTATTTCTATTGATAATCCTGAGCTCTGGTCTCCAGAGCATCCATTTCTTTATAATTTAGAAGTAATATTATCCTGCAATAATAAAATTCTTGATAAAAGTAATGTTAATTTTGGTGTCAGGTTTTTTACTGAAAGAGATGGTAATTTTTACCTGAATAACAGGAGAGTGTTTATAAAATCGGCAATAAGCTGGGGGCATTATCCGAAGACGATAGCATATCCGACTGAAGAACTTGCTTTTAAGGAGGTTAAATCTGCTAAATCCCTTGGTTTGAATACACTTTCTGCACACAGATGTTGTGCAACACCAGCTTTACTCAGAGCTGCAGACGAACTCGGGCTGATGATATATCAGGAGCCTGGCGGAGCACCCAGAAATAGACCTTTAAAACCTCTGAATCAGGCAGAAGAATTTGAAAGAGAATTATTCCTTATTAAACTGGAAAATCTTGCAAAAAGAGATAGAAACCATCCATCTTTAATATGGTGGAATTGTGCAAATGAAGCTGGAAAAGATGATACAAGTAATCCAGAAAATCTGAAACCTTATATCGACAGGATGATGAAACTTTTACATAAAACAGACCCATCAAGATTGAAAACATACACATCAGCCTGGTTGCCTACCTGTATGTTTCGTCCCTATGAAAAGAAATACAGCCTGCTTATGGATATGCATACGGTGATAAACTGGCCATCATTATGGAGAGACCATCTGTATATTCAGCATATAAACTTTTCACCCCCCGAAGAAAAAATGGTTTTTTATAATGGGGAATCGTGTTGTTTTACAGCTCTTTCAGACCTTCCTTCTGTAATGGAGGAATATGGTTCAGTTTTACCCGGTTCCGACAGTGCTGAACTGAAAAAATGGCTTGATTTACTGAAAAAAAATTTTAAACGATTTGGTCTTTATAAAGATTTTGGTAGTATATCTTCTTTTTGTAAAGAAACTGGAATTGTTCAGGGATTCGGTTTTGGAAGACTTGGTGAAGCTATGAGGTTGAATCCGAATATTGATGGATTTGCTTTCAATGGATGGCACTGTCATCATATACTTGGAACATCAGGAATGGTTGATATTTTTCGTAATCCCAAGTTTCCACCAGAATATACTGCTCAAATGATTGCTCCACTTCACCTTGCAGCAATTACTTTGCCTTCTGTTAACTATATGAATGATGAGATAAATATTGAATTAATCCTTGTTAATGAAGGTATTATT
>QNDJ01000214.1 GCA_003644825.1 Candidatus Zhuqueibacterota bacterium
AAAAGAAGCTCATTTTCTTTATTTGTTTTTTCAAGTCTTAATTTGTAGTTTCTAACAACATTTATCATATTAAAAAAGTTGGATTCAAGGATACTAATTTCATTTCCATTATCATTTCCATCTATTTTCTGGTTGAAATCAATCTCACTCATCATTTTTATTGAATCGACAAGCCTGTCAATCGGTTTTGTTATTTTTTTAGGAAGATATAATATCAAACAGGTTCCAAAAAAGAGGGTTGTAACAATAATCAATATCATATTTCTGTATGCATATTTTGCTTCTTTATCAGCAATATCTATAATTTTAGTAAGTGACCCTTTCTTCACGTCCAGTAACTTTTCCAGTTCACTGAAAGTCATTTTAGTCTGCAAAAGGGATTGTTCAATGTATTCTTTAATTTTATCTTCACTAATCCCTTTTTTACTCAATGCAACCATCTCATTAAAAATATCCTTTTGTTTTCTGCTTTTAAACCTCAAGAATTCTATCAGTTTTCTTTCGGATTCATTAAATCTCTCAATAATTCTTTCATCAAATAGACCTTCAAGTTCTAACTGGTATGTTGAGTAATCCTCAAGAAAAACCTGATTTCCTGTTAACAGGTATTCCCTTTCAATAGTTGTTTGTTTTAAAATCAGGTTATGAACTTTTTCAATCAGGGGTCTCATTTCCATTTCACTTATCATTTTTTTTGCAGCATTATTCAATCTATAAATATCATAATAAGCCACTCCACAAACAACTATTACAAGGAATAAAAGTATAGCATATCCAATAATTATCTGTTTAGTTATTTTCATATAACCTCTACTTTTATAAATTCATTCCACAACATTTTTTATATTTTTTACCACTTCCGCAAGGGCAGGGGTCATTTCTTCCGACCTTTTTACCGACCTTTACAGGTTTTCTTTTTGCACCTGGTATTTGTGTATCTTCTTCACCAGCCCCTTTAAACCCCATGCCAGTTGCAGAATCGTGAATTAAAGTAATCCTCTGGGGTGCTCCTTTAACGACAGGTGGTTCTATTCCTATACGAGCTCTAAAAACAAACTCAAGGGCTTCCTCATTAATCCGGGAAAGCAGTTCAAGAAACATTCTAAATCCTTCCTGCTTATACTCAATAAGGGGGTCTTTCTGACCATAAGCTCTTAATCCAACACCTTCTTTTAAATTATCCATTTCATATAGATGTTCTTTCCATTTTTCGTCTATAACTTTAAGTATTGCAATTCTTTCCAGTTGTCTCATTATTTCTTCACCGAGCACTTCTTCTTTTCTGTGATATATTTCTTTTGCCTTTTTCTTAAGAAATTCAGAAAGCTCTTCAGGTTTAGAAACTTCATTCTGGAGTTTTTTCTCATCAATACTTAAAAGCATTACCTTCAGGAAATCATGTTTTAACCCTTCCCAGTCCCACTCCTCTGGATAACTTTTAGGGTCAGTATATCTTTCAACACGCTCATCCACAAAATTCTCAAGTATTTCCATCATATCCTCTTTCATATTCTTTCCCTTAAGAGAATGAGCTCTCCTATCATAAATAACTTCCCTCTGCTGATTCATAACATTATCATACTCAAGTAAGTGTTTTCTTATACTGAAGTTATGCATTTCAACTTTTTTTTGTGCTTTTTCAATTGACCTTGTAATCAATCTATGCTGAATTACTTCCCCCTCTTTTGCTCCAAGTCTGTCCATAACACCTGCAATTCTTTCAGACCCGAAAAGCCTCATCAGGTCATCTTCCAGACTTAAAAAGAACTTTGAAGAGCCCGGGTCACCCTGCCTTCCACTCCTTCCTTTTAACTGCAGGTCAATTCTTCTGGCTTCATGGCGTTCTGTTCCAATAATATGCAGACCACCTGCTTCTCTTACACCGGCTCCTAACTTTATATCAGTACCTCTTCCTGCCATATTAGTAGCAATTGTAACGGCTCCTGCTCTTCCTGCATGAGCAATTATTTCTGCCTCCTGTTGATGGTATTTTGCATTGAGAACATTATGTTTTATCCCTTTCCTTTTCAGCATTCTGCTCAGTATTTCAGAAACATCAACACTTATTGTGCCAACAAGTACAGGCCTGCCCTTACTTATCATATCTTCAATTTCACTGATAACGGCATTATATTTTTCTCTTTTTGTTCTATATATCTGGTCATCATAATCAATCCTTATAACGGGCTTGTTAGTAGGAATGACAGTAACATCAAGTTTGTAGATTTCCCAGAATTCATGAGCCTCAGTAGCTGCAGTTCCTGTCATTCCTGCCAGTTTTTTATACATTCGGAAATAATTCTGCAGGGTAATTGTAGCAAGAGTCTGAGTTTCTCTTTCAATTTTTACATTTTCTTTCGCCTCAATTGCCTGGTGCAGTCCATCAGAGTATCTTCTACCAGACATCAATCTACCTGTGAACTCATCAACAATCATCACCTTTCCACCCTGAACAACATACTCAACATCCTTTTCAAATAAAGAATATGCCCTCAAAAGCTGACTGATGTTATGAATTCTCTCAGACTTTTCAGCATATAATTGCTGTAATTTTTCCTTTCTTTTTTCTTTTTCTTTAATATCAATTAAGGAATCATCCTCTATTTTTTGTAACTCTGTTGCCAAATCAGGTAATACAAACATTTCCGGATCATCAGGAGAAAGAGCATTTCTCCCCTTTTCAGTCAAATCTATTACATTACTTTTTTCATCAATACTGAAATATAATTCTTCATCTATTTCATTCATTTTTTTATCTCTGAGGTAATCATTTTCAACCTTTCTCATAAGTTTTTTAGTACCAATTTCATTCAGTAGTTTTACAAGTTGTTTATTTTTTGGTGCTCCTCTATAAGCCTGTAAAATTTTTATACCTGCTTCATATTCTTTTTCCTCATTGAGTAGATTTTTTGCATCTGCTATTATTTTATTTACAAGGAGGGTTTGTTTACGCACAAGCTGTTCAACCCTGGGTTTCAGTTCGTGAAATTTGTGTGTGGAAACACTCACCGGTCCAGAAATAATCAAAGGCGTTCTCGCTTCATCAATTAACACAGAATCAACCTCATCAACAATTGCATAATAATGTTCTCTTTGGACAAGGTCTTCCTCTCTAATTGCCATATTATCCCTCAGGTAATCGAACCCAAATTCATTATTTGTTCCATAAGTAACATCACAATTATACATAATTTTCCTTTCTTCAGAATCCATTTCATTGAGAATACAACCGACAGACATACCCAGAAATTCATAAATTTTACCCATCCACTGACTATCTCTTTTTGCCAGATAATCATTTACGGTAACAAGATGAACTCCTCTTCCAGTCAGAGCATTAAGATAAAGAGGCATTGTTGCAACAAGGGTTTTACCTTCACCGGTAGCCATTTCTGCAATTTTCCCCTGATGTAGAACAACAGCACCAATAAGCTGAACATCAAAAGGAATCATATCCCATTTTATCTTTATCCCGCAGACATCCCACACCTGACCCACAAGCCTTCGACAGGTTTCTTTTACAGCTGCGTATGCCTCCGGCAAAATCTCATCAAGAACTCTATCTTCAGCCTCATTAATTTTTTCCTGCAGTTCCTCTTCGCCAAGGTCTCCATTTGCTTCTCTTACAGCCTGCCTTGCTGCTTCTATCCTTTGTTTAAACTCTATAGTTTTCCCTCTAAGTTCTTCATCAGATAGTGAATGGTATTCCTCATAATACTGATTTATCTTTTTCACCGTTGGCATAATCTTCTTTATGTCTCTTTCATGCTTGGTACCAAATATTTTTGAAATTATACTCACTTTACTACCTCAAAGATTGAATTACTTTACGTATCGATTACATCTTTTAAGTAAAATTACTCTATAGTTTAACTATCAAGACCCCTGTTTTTGTTTCAAACCTTTTTAAATTTTATTTTCCAATAACTTAAAGACATTATATTTAATTAGACTCTCTTAATCCTCTACCTTTTTTACTAATTTTTCCTTCTTTTTTTAAATCTTTCAAAATAGAATCCAGTAAACCATTAACAAACTGTCCACTTTTTTTTGTTGAGAACTTTTTAGCAAGTTCTACTGCCTCATTAATAGTAACTTTAGGGGGAATATCTTTAAAATAGAGAAATTCACAGATGGACTGACGAAGTAAAATTTTATCAAGTAGAGCAACTCTATCAATATCCCAGTTTAACAACTTCTTCTTTATGATTTCATCAAATTCTTTCCTGTGGTCAATACTTTTTTTTATAAGCTTTATTGCAAAATCAACAATATCCTTATCACCTTCAGTTTGAAGAACAACATCATCAATAACAGTATCAACAGGATTACCAGATAGTTCTATTGCATATAGAGATTTTAAAACATTTTCTCTGGCTCTCCTTCTTTTGGACATAATCTAATATATGATTTTAATAATATTATATCGAGTTACCTTTTTAC
>QNDJ01000215.1 GCA_003644825.1 Candidatus Zhuqueibacterota bacterium
AAATTAACCAGTATGAAAGAAAGGTAGTTTTTATGAAAAAAATAATTTTAATTGCAGTGGTATTAATTATGACAAATTATAACAATTTATTATCGCAACAGAATGAAAGTTCCTTATCCATAACAATTTTGTTTGATAATTACATTTATAAAAGCTATATAAAAGCAGGATGGGGATTTTCATGTCTTGTAAAGTTTAACGGGAATACAATTTTATTTGATACCGGGAATAGTGGAGAATCTTTGCTGTATAATATGAAAAAGCTGGATGTTAATATTCAGGATATTGATGCAGTTGTTATATCTCATTCTCACTATGACCATACAGGAGGTCTACTTGCATTTTTAAAGGAGAAATCTGATATACCGGTATATGTTCCTTCCTCATTTGAACCTGAATTGCAAAAAAAATTAAAAGGAAGAAAGATAAATATTATTCCCGTTAAAAAACCGATTAAAATTTTTAAATATGTTTATACAACTGGAGAATTAGGTGATAGAATCAAGGAGGAATCATTAATACTGGACACTGGATTGGGCTTGGTGGTTATAACCGGTTGTGCACATCCTGGTATTGTAAAAATCTTAAAAAAGTCTAAAGAAATTATTGACAAAGACATCTATCTTGTTCTTGGTGGATTTCATTTAAGAGACAAATCTTCATCAGAAATTAAAAAGATAATCTCTGAATTCAGAAAAATCGGGGTTTTAAAGGTGGGACCAACTCACTGCACAGGAGACCTGGCAATCAGGATGTTTAGAGAAGAATATGGAGAAAATTGTATTTCTTTAGGTGTAGGTAGAATTCTGAAGTTCGATGAAGAACTTAAGAAAGTAAAAACACAGTTAAATACAAAAACTGAAAAAGAAAAAAGAAATTTAAAAAGTGAAAATGAGGAAAGAATTATTAAAATCAATGGCAAAAACATCGTAATTACAGGAAGCCTTACAATTAGGGAAGTAGAAAAACTTACTGGTGTTCCTGCCCGGTATATTTTGAGGAAATTAGGAATCCCTGAAAATATTTCAAAGAATATGAATTATGGAAGATTGAGAAAGGTATATAACTTTCAGATACAGGATGTAAGAAGATATATTAGAGAATATCTTAAAAGCAAATAGAATGAAAGAGATTGTTATTATAAGTGGTAAAGGTGGAACAGGAAAAACAAGTTTGACAGCATCTTTTGCTGCATTGGCTAAAAAAGTAGTTATAGCTGATTGTGATGTTGATGCTGCGGATTTACATCTTATTCTTCAACCGGAAATTCTTAAAAAGGAACAATTTAAAGGGGGATATAAAGCTGTTATTGATAAAAAAAAATGTATCGAATGTGGGAAGTGTATTGAGTTGTGCAGATTTGATGCAATAAGTGAAGATTATGTTGTAGATGAGATTTCGTGTGAAGGGTGTAATGTTTGCGCTTATTTTTGTCCAGTTAAAGCAATTGAGATGAATCAGAGCTTATCGGGGGAATTTTTTATATCAGATACTCGTTTTGGTCCTTTTGTGCATGCAAAACTCGGTATAGCAGAGGAAAATTCAGGAAAACTTGTATCACTTGTAAGGAATAATGCGAAGAATATTGCCAGGAAAGATGGATATGATATTATGTTGGTTGATGGTTCACCGGGAGTTGGCTGTCCTGTAATATCGTCGATAACCGGGGCTGATTATGTTATTGTTGTTGCAGAACCGACTCTTTCGGGAATTCATGATTTGAAAAGAATTTTGGAACTAACAGCTCACTTCAGAGTAAAAACTGCAGTTTGTATTAATAAATTTGACATTAATCTGGGCATCTCCAATGAGATAGAAAATTACTGTAAAAATAGAAATTTGAAATTTCTTGGCAAAATACCCTATGATGAGATTTTCATAATGGCAATGATTGAAAAGAAGTGTGTTGTTGAATATTCAAACGGGAAAGTCGCTAATAAAATTAGAGATATATGGAGAGAGATTTTAACAGAGATTTTAAATTAAAGGGAGGATAAAAAAGTGAAGATTGCATTACCACTGGCAGAAAAGAAAGTATCGATGCATTTTGGTCATTGTGAAGAATTTGCAATTATCGAGAT
Organism: Candidatus Zhuqueibacterota bacterium; assembly: GCA_003644825.1. Classification (GTDB taxonomy): domain Bacteria; phylum SM23-31; class SM23-31; order B21-G16; family B21-G16; genus B21-G16. Next base: position 2,082 of record QNDJ01000215.1, read on the forward strand.
TGATGAAAAAACAGGAGTCGTTTTAAAAAAGGAGTTTATCAAAAGTCCACCACATCAACCTGGCCTTTTGCCTCAATGGTTAGCTGATAAAGGTGCTGAGGTAGTTATAACAGGAGGAATGGGGAGAAGAGCAATAGGTTTGTTTAAATCTTATGGTATTGACGTGGTTGTAGGTTGTCCTGTTGAAACCCCTGATAGAGTTGCTCTTGACTATGTGAAAGGTAACCTGATAACTGGAGAAAGTACCTGTGACCACTAAGTCTGGATTTCATAAAAATTGTTTTGCTTGTGGTATTAATGATTATGGATTAAAGTTAAGGTTTGTTATTAAAGATAATGAATCTTATGGAGAATTTAAGGCTATAGAGAAATTCCAGGGGTATGACAATATTCTCAATGGAGGAATTATTTCTACGATTCTTGATTCAGCAATGGTAAACATACTTCTTGAAAGAGGAATTAAAGCATTAACTGCGAGTCTGGAAGTTAGAATGAAAAAATATATAAAGATCGGTGAAAAAATCAAAATTAAAGCGAGTTTAATAAAAGAAAAAGGAAAGTTATTTATTATCGAAAGTGAATTATTTAATAATAATGGAATATTAGCAACAGGAAAGGGAAAATTTCTTCAGGTAGATTTCATAGAGGAGAAAATTGAAACTGGAAGAGAAAATATATGATGAATTAAAGAAAGTTATTGACCCGGAAACTAATATAGATGTTTTATCGATGGGGCTGATAGAAGGTTTAGTGGTTGATGAAGATAAAGGAGATGTTGAAGTTACTTTCAGACCATCTTCTCCGTTTTGTCCTCTCGGATTCAAGCTTGGTATTGATATTAAGAATTCTATTACTAATCTTAATGAGGTAAAAAATTTAAAAATATATGTAAAGGATTTTTATCAGAAGGATTTACTTGAAAAACTATTGAATGAACAAAAGTAGAATTGGAGAAAGGAGAATAGAGATGCCAACGTATGATTATGTATGTGTTAACTGTGGACACAGGTTTGAAAAGTTTCAAAAGATGAGTGATGAACCATTAAAATTTTGTCCGGAATGTGGAGGTAAAGTTAAAAGATTAATAGGTACCGGTGGAGGTATTGTTTTTAAAGGGCATGGATTTTATGCAACGGATTACGGTTCCAGCAGTTGTTGTGGTAATACAAACCCTTGCGAAAACCCAAAAAGATGCTGTGAAAATAGATGAGATTAAAATAATTCAGAAGTTAGAGTTGACAAAAGAAATGGAGGAATTGAAATGAAAAAGATAGGAATAATAATTTGCGATAGGTATAGCTTGTGTACAGGAGGAAAATGTTTTAGAGCTTTAAAGAATAGAGAAGGTGCATTTGCTCGATACAGAGATGATGAAGTTGAACTTGTAGGTTATACTACCTGTGGTGGTTGCCCCGGTGGGAACATTGAATACGCTCCAGAAGAGTTTAAGAATAATGGTGCTGAAATAATACATCTTGCAACGGGTTTTCTTTGTGGTTATCCACCCTGTCCTTATCTTGAGCATTTTATGAAATTTATTCCAGAAAAATACAATATTGAAGTGGTTGCTGGGACTCATCCTTTACCTGAGAAATATGTTATCACTCATCAAAATCTTAAAACATGGGACTCGCCAGAATGGAAAGATTATTTAAAAGATGTAATAACTGATAAAGAAATGAGAATAAAATATAATTAATAACCAGAAATAACAGGAAACGTTATGGGAAGGAATAATCTGGGGCATATTTATGGACCTGTTCCTTCAAGAAGGTTTGGGAGGTCTCTTGGAATCGATATAATTCCTTTTAAAATCTGTACTTATGACTGTATTTATTGTCAACTGGGGAGAACAAGAAAAAAAACATTGAAAAGAAATCAATTTTACGATATTAACTCTTTATTAAGAGAGCTTGAGACATTTTTACAAAATAAAAGAGAAATAGATTATTTGACATTTTCAGGTTCTGGTGAACCCACTTTAAATACTGGTATCGGTGAAATTATACAAAAATTAAAAAAAATTTCGGATATACCAGTTATAGTATTAACAAATGGTTCTCTTTTATGGGATAAAGAAGTGAGAAATTCTTTGAAATATGCTGATATTGTTGTTCCATCAATGGATGCTGTTTCGGAAGAGACTTTTCTGAAAATAAATAGACCTTCAGATGGTCTAAAAATAAGTGATGTCTTAAATGGATTAAAAAATTTCTCATTTGAGTTTAAAGGAAGGATTTTTCTCGAAATTATGTTTGTTAAGGGCATAAATACAAGCAAAAAAGAACTAAAATTAATGAAAGATATTATTGGCAAATTACAGATTGATAAGGTTCATTTAAATAC
>QNDJ01000216.1 GCA_003644825.1 Candidatus Zhuqueibacterota bacterium
GATTAAAACTGATATTTTTAGTAAACTTCACAATTTTACTAATATTTTCACTTCAGGATTTGCATTCTCAATCCAAAAAGGTGGTAATACCACATCTTGGGAAGATAACTGATTTTGATAAAAATACCTGGTTTGATGTGAACAGGATAAGGATGGTAGTAACGAACAGGGGAAGTTACTGCTGGGATTTAAGAACAGGGAATGGAGGATTAGAGTATCCAAAAGGAACAGGGAAGCTGGCGATGTTTGCAGCAGGTTTGTGGGTATTTGCCTGTGTGAATGATTCCCTTAGATGTGCAATTGCAGAGTATAGGTTTGACTATGGACCTGGTATAATGAAAGATGGAACATTTGTTCCTGATAATCCCGATTTTCAGGTTTATAAAATTAATAGAGGTGATGGAGAAGAAAATCCTGATTGGGTTCACTGGAAAAATGTGGGTGTAAAATTTGGTGCTCCCGTTGATGATGCCGGGAATCCACTGATAATTGGTGACCAGACACTGTGGACAGTTTTTAATGACGCGAATCCTTTGCTTCATAGTAACTTCGCAGAAAAAATTAAACCCCTCGGTATTGAGGTTCAATTAACCGTTTTTGGTTTTAAAAGGAAAGAGGCTTTTGATAATATAGTATTTCTCCAGTGGAAAATTATTAATAAAGGTAACGATTATTTAAAGGATGCCTATATAGGTTTATGGTTTGACCCTGATTTAGGAGATGCTTTTAATGACCTTGTTGGATGTGACCCTGAATACAACCTTGGATTCTGTTATAATGCTGATGAAGCTGATGGGGTATATGTAGAAAAAGACGCAGCAGTTGGGGTTGATCTATTAAAAGGTGTTGTTGATAAAAATGGAGATATATTAAATATGACGTCTTTTGGAAAATATGTTGGGGGATGTGACCCAAGAAATTCGATTGAAGCATACAACTATTCTATAGGTAAAAAGTTTAACGGAGATGATTATATTGACCCAACAACAGGTAAAGTTTCAAGATATTGTGTCAACGGAGATCCAGTTCTTAGAACCGGCTGGATAGACAGAGCACCAACTGATAGAAGAATGATTCTCGGCACCGGACCCTTTGATATGGCACCGGGAGATACACAAGAAATAATAGCTGCTATTATATGTGCCGAGGGTAGAAGAAGATTGGATGCGGTTTCTGTTCTCAGAAATAATGATTTTTATGCGCAGACTCTTTATAATATGAACTTTGAAATTTACAATAAAGTACCTGCTCCTGAACTAAGAGCATCTTCGTTTAACGAGAGTATTCTCTTATACTGGGACAATAAAGCAGAGTTATTCAACAGTTACGGATATAAATTTGAAGGTTATAACATTTATCAGGGTAAAGACCCGAACTCCCTGAATGAGAAAAACTGGAAATTGATAAAATCATTTGATATTAATAACAACATAAAAGTTATTAGTGATATATTTTTCAATGGTGTGCTGGGGATTGCTCAGGAGAAACTCGTTCAGATTTTAGAGAATAATGGTATACAAAACTATTTGAGGATAAATGTTGATTATTTTAATAATGAGAACGAACTGATTAATGGTAAACCATATCATTATGCGGTAGAAGCTTTTGCATATAACGAAGAGAATTTACCCAGAATGATTAAATCTGAATTTAGTGTTATATCAGCAACTCCGTCATTAAATTTCCCGGGTTATGAATTTGACGAATATAATCCTATTATTCCTGTTTTTTACAGCCAGATAGATAACAGAATACCTGAAACAGATGACAGTGTGTCTGTCAAGATAATTGACCCTTTAAAATTGAATGGACATAAATATAATGTAATTTTCAGTTCCCTTAATGTACCTTTGATTGTAGAAGGAAAACCGATTTTAAATTTATGGCATTTAATAGACATAACTGACAATAATCGAGTCATTTTAAGCAACCAGTGGAATAAAAAGGGTAATGAAAATTATGCTATTACTAATGGATTTATGGTGAAGGTAAAAGGGAGCTGTTTTAACGAGCTTAAAGATGTAGAAGCCCCTTGGTTGTATTCGTTGGGTGAGAGTAATACGATTCAGGGGAGATTTTTAAATGGTGGAGCAGATTATGGGAGCTACTATTTTGGTAGCAGTATTAATCCCGAAAAGGATTATGACAAGCTCGTCCCTGTTGAGATAAGGTTCAGTGAATATAAGAAACAGAAAGCATATTTTTATAACTTGAATACACGTAAATATACATCATTTAACAATGTTCCTTTTACAGTATGGGATATTAAAAACAATGTTCAACTGAACTGTGCTGTTTTAGAGGATACGTATAAAGATACGTATGATCAGAAGTGGAGAACCTACAATAATAGAAAACAGGAAGAACCTATACTTGTATTCGGAACCCGTTATAGTGAAATTATTGATAAATTCTACACAGATATAGACATTATGAGATATCCAGTAAAGGCTGACATTCTATACTTTTTTGATTGGAGTTTTCACATTGGTGTTAAAATTCCTGATGGAAGTAAAATAAAGTTTACACTCACAAGAATAGCCACAGAAAATGATATATTTTCTTTTACTGCTAACAAATTTAAGATCAACCCTCAAAAGGTAAAAGAAGTCTTCAAGCATAAAATAAGGGCTGTTCCGAATCCTTATTATGGAAATTCACAATATGAGAACAGCAGTTCGGAAAGGAAAATAATGTTTACACCATTACCTCAGAGATGTACGATAAAAATATTTAACTTAGCTGGCATATTAATAAAGACAATAAATAAGGATGATAAAAGAAGTTTTATGTTCTGGGATGTTAAAAGCGAATATAATACCCCCATATCCAGTGGAGTTTATATTTTTGTAGTGAAATCGAAAGAGCTCGGTCAAACAATTGGTAAGATGGCAATTTTTATGGAAAACAGATTCTAAAATATTAAATATTAACAAGATACAGATAAGAATGAGAATTAGAGAAATAAAAATATTATTTTTTGTTATTATTTTTTTCTTCTTTATATTTCAACAATTGTATTCTCAATCAAAAAAGTTTGTAATTCCCCCTCTTGGCAAGTTGACTAATTTTGATAAGGATACCTGGTTTGATATTAACAGGATAAGGATGGTAGTAACAAACAGAGGGAGTTATTGCTGGGATTTAAAAACAGGAAATGGGGGGTTGGAATATCCTAAAGGGACAGGTAAGCTTGCAGTGTTTGCTGCGGGTTTATGGGTATTTGCTTATGTGGATGACACGCTGAGGTGTGCAACTGCAGAATACGGATTTGATTATGGACCCGGTATAATGGAAGATGGCACATTTGTTACTGATAATCCTGATTTTCGCGTTTATAAAGTTAATGAAGGTGACGGCAAGGAAAATCCGGATTGGGTTCACTGGAAGAATATTGGTGTTAACTTTGGTGCTCCTGTTGATGATGCCGGGAATCCACTGATAATTGGTGACCAGACGCTATGGACGGTTTTCAATGATGCAAACCCCTCTCTTCATAAAAAAACTAAACCTCTTGGTATCGAAGTTCAAATGACTATTTTCGGTATTAATATAAATGGACCTATGGGAGAAACTGTATTTATTAAATGGAAGATAATCAACAAAGGTTCAAATTATTTAAAAAATGCCTATATTGGTTTATGGTTTGATCCTGATTTAGGAGATGCTTTTAATGACCTTGTTGGATGTGACCCTGAATACAACCTTGGATTCTGTTATAATGCTTACAAGGACGAAGTATATATAGAAAAAGATGCCGTAATCGGGGTTGATTTATTAAAGGGTGTTGTTAATAAAAACGGTGATATATTAAATATGACGTCTTTTGTAAAATATATTGGGGGATGTGACCCAAGAAATTCGGTTGAAGCACTTAATTATTCAATGGGTAAAAAACCTAATGGAGATTCTTACGTTGACCCCACAACTGGTGAAGTTTCTAATTTTTATGCAAATGGAGACCCGGTTAATACAGTTGGTTGGTTAGATAGTGCACCAGCAGATAGAAGGATGATTCTTGGAACAGGAACATTTGAAATGGCACCTGGCGACACACAGGAAATTATTGCCAGTATTATTTGCGCTGAAGGTGTTGACAAGTATGATGCTATTTTCAATCTACGAAATTATTATTTATATTGCATTAAACCATATTATGATTTTAGTAATTTTGAGTATCAGGAAAATATTCCTGTTCCTGAGGTTAAAGTATTTGAAGGGGATAGAGAAATTATAATTTCCTGGGAAACAAATGCTGAATCATATAATTCTGCAGGATTCAAATTTGAAGGATATAATGTTTATCAATTACTTAATCCGGACAGTACTTCCGAGAAATATCGAAAATTAATAGCTTCCTGGGATATCAAGAATGATGTTGATGTTCTTAAGGAGTTTGTTGAATATAAGAAATCTGCTA
>QNDJ01000217.1 GCA_003644825.1 Candidatus Zhuqueibacterota bacterium
ATCAATTTTACCATAAAAAATAAAAAAGATGCTTTTCTTTAAACCAGAAAAGCATCTCTGTTAAATCCTGTTATTTTTAAGTTGTAATTTGATAAAAGGAAAATTTTTCCTGAAAATACTCTAATTTTTCCACATCAAAGAGATTAGCTGTGTTATGTTATTAACTACAGCTAATCTCTTTTTTTAATTCATATTAAATAAAATTATGTTTTAAGATTAACAATTTCAGTAAGAATCTGGTCGGTAACAGTAACAACCCTTGCATTTGCCTGAAATCCTCTCTGGGCAACAATCATATTGGTAAATTCACCAGCCAGGTCAACATTGGATAATTCAAGAGAACCAGGTGTAATTGTTGCCTGAATACTTGAACCTGCCTCTCCTATAATAGGAACACCTGAATTAGCAGACTGAGCATAAGAATTATCTCCAATTCTTAATAATCCACTCTCATTATTGAAGGTAGCCAGAACAATTTTCGCAAGAAGCTGATTAACTCCATTCGTAAAAGAACCTTCAATTCTGCCGGTTGTATCAATAGAAATCGTATTCAGTTCTCCCAATCCGTAACCATCCTGGTCTTTTGCAACAAGAGATGACGATGTTCCCAATTGTGTTATACCATTAAAACTCCCGGTTGTTCCTGCATTTATCTCAATGCTTAAAGGATTAAGAGCACCAGTTTTAGGTTCAAATTGAAATGAGTTTGCAGCTCCATCATAGGTAAATGTATTCAAAGAACCATCAGTATTAAAGGTAATTTCACCGCTATAACCTCCTGATACCGAAGCAGGCTCTGCCACTGATGCTTCCCATGTCCATTTATTCTCGGTCTTTACATCTTTGGTAAACGTTATTGTTATTACATGCTTTTGACCAAGAGAATCATAAACAGTAGAAGACGCTGCAACCTGTACATCACTTGCCGATTGGGTTTCCAGCCAGTTGTTTGGAGTACTGTCAAAAACTGCATTAAAGTTCGTCCTCGATGTGGTAAACGTTTCAGTTGTAGCATCATATACTCCTGCATTAATATTTACAGCACTAATCTCATTGGCAGTTCCACCATCACCCGTTATCTTTAATTCACCACCGGTTGAATTTACCTCTACCGAGCCTGTAGTTATTCTAAACGCTTTTCGTACCTGTTCGGTAAACTCTTCATATTTTGTTGTGGAAGTAACAGAGAGGGTTTTATCAGTTGTTATATCAACACCACCGACTTTTCCCTCAATCACAATAGTATCTCCATCAGCAAGCCCGAGACTTGTTCCATCACTATTTCTTAAATCAATCAGGTAATCATCCCTTGTAGCTACATGTGAAAAAACATCAGTTGTTGTAGTAGTATCAGTAATATTCGTGCTTCTATTATTTGCTGATTCAAGAGCTTTCTGAAGATTACTATTTGTACTTGTAATAATCAAAGGATTAGCATGATTTATTCTTGTAAAACTTATAGAACCGTCCGTATTAAATTGCGCAGTTAGAGTGTTTGTTCCGTTAGGACCAAAGACTTCATTTATCCCATCTACCAGCTCCTGAAGAGAGTTAAAATCGAACTTACTCGGTGTATTCGTCCCGACATAAGTAAAGGAAAAAGAATCATTCACATCCACAACACCATCTCCATTTCTGTCAATTCCATCACTAATTGTAACTGTAGTTGTGTTCTCCCTGATACCTTCCAGTTTTGTAGTCAATCCTGTTGTAGTATTTAAAGCTAACAGTCCTTTAATATCAGAGTTACTTCCTCCTTCAGCAACAGAACCGGGAATCTCTCTGGCATACAGTTGTTTCGTAATCAAAACCGTTCCATTGGGGGTTTCACCTGCGTTCAGGTTTCCAGTAAAATCAACTCTTGTTGTTGCTCTTGCTGGTGATTTCTGACCGAATGGTAATTTTATATCCCCAACTGGAGTACCTACTGTAATTTCTCCTACAGAATTTGCCAATCTACCCTGAACTCTTGCTCCATTATTAGGACTAACCAGATATCCAGATGCATCAAATTGAAAAGCACCTGAGCGGGTAAAAATTTCTCTAAATCCATCATTCAAAACGAAAAATCCTTCTCCCTGAATTCCCATATCAGTGGAAACACCCGTTGCCTCAAGACCACCCTGTGTAAACAAAGTATCAATACTACCGATTGCTGTTCCCAGACCAACCTGCATCGGATTTGTGCCGCCTAATGCTCCCGGTGGTCTACTTGCTCCCTGAAGTGTAAAAGCAAAAACCTCTTCAAAGGTAATCCTTCCTGCTTTGAACCCTACGGTATTAACATTTGCTATGTTATTACCAATAACATCCATATAGACCTGATTATTCCTTAAACCCGACACACCGGTTAAAAGTGACCTTGCAATCGCCATACTATAACCTCCTTTCTCTGGTTAAAGACCATCTCTTTCAATCAATGGTCAGGGCTCCCTTTACAAGGTCCAGCCCCTTTTCAACCTATATTATTATTGTACTATCAATATTTGTAAATACTTTCTCTTTCATTGAGTCCCTATCAATAGCCGTTATTATAGTTCTGTTTTTAATGTTTACTATAAATGCCATATCATTCATTAATACCAGCGATTCTTTTACACCTTTTTCTTCAGCTTTTCTAACAGCCGTATTCAATCTTAATATCTCACTATACCCTATACTCAAGTTTCTACAGTCTATTCGCTGGGCTGCATGTCCTGAAAATTTTATCCCTCCTTTCTTTAACAACTCACTTTTGAAAACTTCATTAAACGAGTTCTTCTTGTTTGTTTTTTGTTCTGGTCTCGAAAGCTTTTTATTTTCTATTCCTGAAATTGAAAACCTGATTTCAGGATTTAAACCTACTGAAGGGGTTTTCATTTCTTCACCTCCTTTCAAAACCCCAGTACACCATCCATCCATTAATCAACATCAATTATTTCTGTTACAGAAGATAAAGGCACTTCAGTTCCATTAACAATAAAATATGTTTCATCGTTTTTAAACTTAACACCGGTTATTTTTCCTGTTATAAAGGGGTGAGCACCAACAATTTCATCCTCGGAGTTTCTTGCATCGACGGTAAAATGATACTCTCCATTTATTACTTTTTCACCTCTTATATTTTTTCCATCCCATTCTAATTTGTTTATTCCTTTTTCAAGATTTTCAGCAATTATTACATTAACTACACTTCCGGATGTATCTGTTATAATAACTTTTACCTCTTTAGCAAAATCATCCAGCACAAACCCCAGGTCTTCTGTTCCATTAATACTTTTATGATTTATAACATTACTATCAGCCTTTAAGCTTTTACCAATAAGATTAACAGCAGTATTTTTATTAATTGTATTATTTAAATCCTTATCAGCTTTAACACTCTCCTCTATGTTTTTACCTATATTTTCGAGCTCTTCCAGAGAAGAAAATTGAGCAAGCTGAGCAACAAATTCATGACCTGCAACAGGATTCAAAGGGTTTTGATGTTTTAATTGAGTTACAAGCAGTAATAAAAAATCCTGTTTCCCGAGGTCATTTTTACCCTTTGGCTCCTTTGTTTTTACAGGATTTAATAATGATTCTACCGTTGATGTTACTTTCATCCTCTATTTTCCTCCATAAATTTAAATCACAAATTCTACCGTATTATAACCAAAATATCGTAGACCACTTTTATAATCTCCATTATCGGGATTCTCAGAAACAAAATGTCTCCTGAAACCTCCCGAATTATAAAACCTTCTATTGTTATATGATACCATCTCTCTATTATTATTATTAAAATAATTATTAGTTTCCTCTCTCGTAAAAACATCAAACCGCTGGATGTCAATTCCGTTCTTTTCGAGGGATTTTTTCAACTGGTTAATATTGTCAACAATCAAATCTTTAACATCTGAATTATCAACCTGGATTTTTCCAACAAGTTTTGATTTATCCATTATAAGTTTTAGATGAAGTTTTCCAAGATGCTCAGGCTCAAGCTTTATAGTTATTTCCGACCTCTTTTTACCAAGAGCTATTTTTGTATATCTTACAATACCTTTGACTATCTCTTCAGGTGTTTCTGGCAATATGTTCATTTTTCCTGTTGTGTTTTTCTCAGATTTCACAATCCTGTTACCTAAATCTCTCAAATTTTCCACAAATTCAGTTTTATTATTAGAAATATTCAGTTTATTTTTTTCCTTCACTTTTTTCATAAAAAGAAAATCTTCTTTAAAACTATCCTTACCCGGGTTCTCTTTTTTAATTGAAGGATTAACAAATTCATCCTGAATATTATCTTCAGTAAAATTAGCTTCGATTTCATATTCTTTAAAGGTCTGGCCTTCTTTTCCATATTCATCAGGTTTTACATATATAGTAGCTTTTATTTCTTTTCCCGTTTTTATATCCTTAAGAATAAAATCAAATTTATTTTTTGTTTGAAATAA
>QNDJ01000218.1 GCA_003644825.1 Candidatus Zhuqueibacterota bacterium
ATTACATCTTCTATTTTTAGTAAGTTTCTTATAACTTTCGTTAAATGTTCCAGATTCTTAACCTGAAGAATGATATTCCCCGATACTATTGAATCTTCCACATTCATATTTACACTTACAATATTTGTATTTGTTGTTGAAATTTTGTCAGTAATGTCTCTCAAGAGGTATTTTCTGTCGTTCCCCAGAATATGTATTCCGACCATAAATTCTGTATTGTCATCAACATCCCATTCAACACTAACATTTCTTTCGGGTTCGGCAAGTAATTGAGCTATATTGGAGCAATCTCTCCTGTGAATCATTACTCCTTTACCTTTTGTAATAAAACCTATTATATCGTCACCTGGAACCGGCTGGCAACATTTCCCGAAATTTATCATTAAATTATTTTCACCCTGAACTTTAATTCCTCTAACAGACTTTCTTGCCCTTGAAATGTATTTCTCAACAGCTTTATCCCCCTTAATGATAATTTCTTCTCCGGGGAGAATTTTATTAACAATAGCTTTAACAGATATTTCTCCAGTTCCCAGAGATGCAAACAGAGCCTCTTCGTTCGGGAATTCCATTTTATTGACAATTTCTTTTAATATCTGATTAGAGAGTTTCCGTTTGTATCTATAAAGTTCCTTCTCAAGAATTTCTTTTCCAAGTTTGATGCTTTGTTCCCTCATAGAGTCTCTTATCCATCTTTTGATCCGGCTTCTGGCTTTAGAAGTTTTAACAAATTTTATCCAATCCTGATTGGGTTTCTGATTTGGAGATGTGATGATTTCGACTGTATCTCCACTTTTTAGTTCCGAATTTAAAGGGACAATTCTGCCATTAACTTTTGAACCGATACAGTGTAACCCTACATCACTATGAACTGCAAAAGCAAAATCAATCGGAGTAGCTCCCTTCGGTAGTTTAAAGAGGTCTCCCTTTGGTGAAAATACAAAAACTTCATCTTGGTAAAGGTCTATCTTGAGAATCTCCATAAATTCCATAGGGTCAAAAGTATCTATTTGCCAGTCAACAAGCTGTCTCATCCAGCTTAAGTGCCGGTCAAGTTCATCGTCTGTAGTTTTTCCTTCTTTGTATTTCCAGTGAGCAGCTATACCGAACTCAGCGGTCTTATGCATCTCTATAGTTCTAATTTGAAACTCTATAAGTTTTCCTTCAGGGCCGAGAACTGTTGTATGAATCGATTGATAACCATTTAACTTCGGCATCGCAATGTAATCTTTGAACCTGCCCTGAACTGGATTATAAAGAGTATGCACAATTCCAAGGGCAAAATAACATTCTTCAATCTTGTTTACAATTATTCGCAGGGCATGTAAATCATAGATGTTCTCAAAAGATTGATTTCTGGACTGCATCTTTCTATATATACTGTAAAAATTCTTGGGTCTACCATCTATTTCAGCAGAAATTCCCATTTTTTCAAGTTCTTTTTTCAGGGGTTTTTTTATACTTTCTATATATTCTTCTCGTTCTTTTCTTGATTCTTTTATTTTTCGGTCGAGAGCCCGATAAATTTCTGGCTCAAGATATTTAAATGAAAGGTCTTCCAGTTCCCATTTTATTGTAGCGATTCCGAATCTGTGGGCAAGAGGAGCATATACATTCAGGGTTTCAAGAGCTATCTGTTCCCTTTTTTTCTCAGGAAGAAAATCAAGGGTTCTCATATTATGTAATCTATCGGCAAATTTTATCAGGATTACCCTCAGGTCTTTAGCCATTGATAACAACATTTTGCGGAAATTTTCAGCCTGTCTTACTTCTCTTTTTTCAAAGATGAGTTCCCCTATTTTTGTAACGCCGTTAACGAGATAGGCAATTTGACCACCGAATTCCTCTTCAATATCTTTCATATTTATTCCTGTATCTTCCACAACATCATGCAGTAGACCAGCAATGATTGTATTCACATCCATTTTTAATTTAACGAGGATTCTCGCAACTTCGAGAGGATGTTCAAAGTATGGTTTGCCAGAAAGACGAAGCTGACCTTTATGAGCCTTATAACTATAATAAAACGCCTTTTTTATTAGTTCTAAGTCAGCCTGTTTGTGGTATTTTTTAATATTTCTTAAAAGACCATTAAGTCTTCTAATGTATTTTTTTTCTATTGAGATTTCTTGCACTATTTAAAAAGGTTCCTCTAAAACTGGCATTGGTGCATAATTCTCGAACTTCGCATAATCTTCAAGAAAAGTAAGCTTCACCGGACCTATAGGACCGTTTCTCTGCTTTCCGATAATGACCTCTGCATATCCCTTCAATGTTGAATCTTCTTTTTCTTTTGAGCTTAAATATACCCACGGTCTATATATAAAAAGAACAACATCAGCATCCTGTTCAATAGCCCCTGATTCCCTCAGATCGGCAAGAACAGGTTTTCTATCACCGCCTCTTGTTTCAACAGCCCTTGAAAGCTGGGATAGTGCAACAACAGGAACTTCAAGTTCCTTGGCAAGAGCCTTCAGTGAACGTGATATTGCTGATATTTCCTGCTGTCTGCTTTCCATGTTAGGTGGCCCCTGTATCAATTGTAAATAATCTATAATAATCATACCTATATTCTTTTCTGCTTTAAATCTTCTTGCCTTTGCTCTCAATTCCAGTATATTTAATGTGGCAGAATCATCAATAAATATTGGTGCTTCTGCCAGAACACCCGCACTCATCGAAAGCCTCTGCCAGTCCTCTTCTCCAAGACGCCCTGTTCTTAATCTGTGAGAATCTATCCTTGCTTCACTGCATAACATTCTCATTGCTATCTGATAATTGGACATTTCAAGGCTAAAAATCGCAACAGGAATCTTCTCTTCTACAGCTGCATTTCTTGCAATATTCAGGCTCAGAGCTGTTTTTCCCATCGATGGCCTACCGGCTATTACAACCAGATCAGACTTCTGAAAACCGGATGTCATCTCATCCAGCTTATCAAAACCTGTTGGAACTCCAATTACAACACCCTTTCTCTTTGAATAACTTTCTATTTGAGTAAAAGTTTCATGAAGTATATCATGAATCGGTAAAAATCCCTTTTTTAATCTCTTTTCAGAGATATCAAATATCATCTGTTCTGATTTGTCAAGGATTGAATGGGCATCCTCTCCAGCTTCATAAGCCTCATAGGTAATCTGAGTTGCTACTTCTATAAGTTTCCGTAGTAAAAATTTTTCAAGAACTATTCTGCTGTGATGCTCGACGTTTGCAGCTGTAGTTACCCTTGAAATACATTCAGTCAGATAATATCCACCTCCTATTTCGTCGAGTTGATTTCTTTTAGATAACTCTTCAGTAACTGTTAAAACATCTATAGCTTCGTTTTTTTCAAATAGAGACACTATAGATGAGAATATTTTGGAGTGGGCTGATTTGTAAAAATTGGTTTCATCAAGGATTTCAACCGCTCTGAGAACAGCCTTATTATCGATCATCATTGCCCCGAGAACCGCCATTTCGGCTTCAATTGCCTGAGGTGGAAGTCTGTCAATTTCTTCCCCTTTAACCGGTTTTTCCGGCACTTTCATTTTACTCTTTTTCTTTACCATAACTTCTCATCTTTTTTTGTTTAAAAAATTTTTTATTCATCATAAATCTTCCTTGCCAGTTGGACATCTTCCCAGGTCGGTCTTTTTAAGTTAGGGTTCCTTAAAAGGGCAGCAGGATGGTATGTTACAATCACTTTTGAATTTTTATAATAATGTATTTTACCTCTGAGTAATGCCATACTATCCGAAGAATCAAGAAGAACATGGGCGGCAACTCTGCCCAGTATTAAAATTATTTTCGGGTTTATTATATCAATCTGTCTCAACAGATATGGGAAGCACATTTCTATTTCTTTTTTATCCGGGTCTCTGTTATAAGGTGGCCTGCATTTTAGAATATTTGCGATGTATACTTCTTCTCTTTCGAGGTTGATTGCTTTCAGGATTCGGTTTAACAATTGGCCTGCCCTTCCAACAAAGGGTTCGCCCTGCAAATCCTCTTCTCTGCCCGGGGCTTCACCTATGAGCATCATTTTTGCCTCAGGAGAACCTGTTCCGAAAACAAAATTTGTTCTTGTAAGCCCCAGACTGCACTTTGTACAATCCTTTATTTCATTGTAAAAATTGTGCAATAACTCAGACTTAGATAAAAATACTTCTTTTAAAAATTCAGGTTTAATAACAATTTCGTCTCCATAAAGTTCCCTGTATTGTAGAAAATATTTTTTAATGTCGTCAAGAATCATATTTAAATATAACACCTATGACTGAATTAAAGATTCAACCTTTTTCAGTATAATATCAGAAATTTCATCTTTTTTCATAAGAGGTAAATCTTCTACTTCCTTTTTACTATTGATTATCCAGACTTTGTTACTATCGCTTCCGAACCCTGAATTTTCAATAAGGGGGTTATTAAC
>QNDJ01000219.1 GCA_003644825.1 Candidatus Zhuqueibacterota bacterium
ATCTAATCTAATATATAATTCGTATATAATTGACCAAAACTTCTCTTTAACATCTTTTATTTCAATTATCAATCCACTTTTTTTAGCATCTTGTGCATAAATTGGCCTACCATGAGTTTTTACCTTTTCAGGAGTAAGAAAATCTTTTATCTTTCTTTTAATTTTACTGTTGGAAAATCCAGATAACATTCCTGTTTTTAGAGCTTTAATAACGATATCTTGAGATAACGATAATATATTTCTGAATTCAGCTATTTCTCTTGAATCATAATTTGATAATTGTTGAATATATGGTTGAAGGTTTCCTTTTTCCTTAATTGCTCTCTCAAACAAATCGTCATAACTTTTTACGATATTGTAAATTGAAAATCTTTTTACTTTTTCTTTTTCAGAATATACTATCTGTGGATCAGTTGAACCCAATTCAGATGTTTTGCCCATAATTATTTTACTTGCACCGAAACATATCATTGTAGCTACAGATTTTGCTTTCCCGGGTATTATAACTTCATATTCTCCTGTTCCACTATAAGCTCTACAAATATTTATGATACGTTCTGAAGCTAATCCATCACCACCAGGGGAACTCAATATTAATACTAAACCCTTAGTCAAATCAATTTTTTGAAGCAAACCTTCAAGCATATTAGCATCACTATCTTCAATCATTACGGGGTATTTAAAACTTGTAAAAAAAGAAACAACAGGCTTATCTAATTCCAGTTCTAATTCTTCGTATAATTTGCTTCTTGTACTTAATCCTTGATATTGCTCTTCAACTACCTGTTGGAATATAAGTTTACTTTTTTTCATATAAATAACCTTTATATATATTTCAGATATTATAGTTTTATAAACTACTTATTCTTTACTCTTCGAAAACCTCGGCACTGAATATCAGGATAGTTGTATCCTTATCCCTCCAAGCATTCATATCAAGCCCCGCTTTCAAACAGGTATGTTCAAGAAAAGTTTTTCTATCCCAGTTATATTCTGTTGCAACCTGTGGTAATAAAAGCCCCTGGTACGGACCCTTCTTAATCATAATCCCGTGTTTACCGACTTCAATTTCATTAACGTCTTCAATCTCCTTCATAGGTGTTAATACAGAAATCTCAATTTTCAAATCCTTAAGCTCATTTTTTGAAACAGAGGGAAATCGAGGGTCTTCAAGGGCTGCCGCTTTTGCTGCCTTTAGTACCGTCTCATAAAGAGGAAATAGTGGCAATACATACCCTATACATCCTCTTAACTTACCTGATTTTTTTATTGTAACGAATGCACCTCTTTTTTCGTTCATAACTGGTTCATCAAATTTGAAATCCGGTAATTTTTCTCCTTTAACGCTTTTTTCAATTGAGGTTTTAGCAATTTCAATTAAATCAGATTTAATCTTATCTGATAGGTTTTGTTTATTATTCATTTTAAAAAATAATACCTCCTGCGTATCCAACAACACTGGATTTTCCTGACCCTTTAAGGTCACCCGAATTATAGTATTTGATTACCTGTGCCCTTTTTGCGCCAAACCTTTCGCAGGTAATCATTGCAGTAACAATGGGACCGCCTCCACAGGCTTCCCATTTTCTACTTTCAATATTCTTCATTATTTTTATGTAATCGAATTTTTCAAAGGCACTCAGAAGGGCACCATCTAATTTCAGCGCTTCATTATAATTATGATAATGAGAAAGGTCAGAACTTGCAACTATTAAAAATTTTTTTCCTTTAATCGACCTGGCAATTGCATCTGCAAGGTCTTTACAATTCTTTAAATTTTGTTCACCCATTATAATTGGAATAATCTTAAATTTTTTTATAACCATCTGTAATAATGGGAGTTGTATTTCAAGTGAATGTTCTCTTGGAATTCCCATATATAGATGACCTTTTTCGGAAAATTTTACTGTTTTACCTGTTTCAACTATTTTCTTTGCTATATCCTTATCAATGTAGACTTTTCCAAAGGGGGTTTCATAAGCATCTCCAGGGTAAATGGAGCTTCCTCTAAAGGCTTCGTGATGACTTGGTGCAATAATGACTACAATGTCATAATTTCTGCCTTCTATCTGTTTGTATACTGCTGCTGCGGCATTCCCGGAGTAGAAATAACCTGCATGAGGTGAAATAATTCCACGAATCTCACCTTTAACAGGAACCCGGGTATTTTCATCAAAAAAACCCTTTAAAAAAGCTTTTAATTTCCTGGGTTCAGCAGGATACCAGGAACCTGCTATAGCTGAACGCCTTATTTTGCCCTGAGAAAATAGTGAAGAAAACAGTGAAAAAATTACTAAAGTAGTAAAAATAAATTTTTTCATTTCCAGACTCCTGGAATTTCGGTTTTACAGAACTTGCACTTTCCATCCTTTAAATTAATTTCAAGGATAGTATACCCAATTCGTTTTATTAAAACTCTACCACACCCGGGGCAGTATGTGCTTTCCCCTTTATGAGGTGTAACATTTCCAATGTATACAAAGTGTAAACCTTCTGCAAGGGCAGTATTCCTTGCCATCTCCAGAGTTTCAATCGGTGTGGGAGGAAGATTTTTTATCATATACTGAGGGTAAAACCTGCTGAAATGCAGAGGAACATCTGACCCCAGTTCAGCCTTAATCCATCTGCACATTGCTTTTATGTCTTTCTCGTTATCATTCAGCGTTGGAACAATCAGATAAACTATCTCTGTCCACATACCCTCCTTTTTTAACAACACAAGAGTATCAAGAACAGGTTTTAATTCACCAGCACAAACTTCCTTATAAAACTTTTCCGTATAAGCTTTTAAATCGATTTTAACAGCATCAAGAACTCCACATAAATCTTTCATAGGTTCTTTATTAATGTATCCATTGGAAATCATTACACTTTTCACACCTTTTTTATGTCCTTCAACTGCACAATCATACATATACTCAGTAAAAACTACCGGTTCTGTATATGTATAAGCAATCGATTTACAATTTTTTTCTCTTGAGATACTTGCAATTTTTTCTGGAGGAATATTATAACTCTGCACCTGCTCTGGCCTGACCTGTGATATTTGCCAGTTCTGACAGAATTTACAGAGTATATTGCACCCAACAGTGGCTATTGAAAAAGCCATTGTTCCCGGTAAAAAATGAAATAAAGGTTTTTTCTCTATAGGGTCGATATGAGCTGAACAGGGGTTAGCATAAACAAGAGTATAGTATGTTCCTTTTCGGTTTTCTCTAACGCCACAATAACCCCGTTCCTGGTCATCAATTTCACATTCTCTGGGGCATAACTTACATTTTATCCTTTTATGTTCAAGTTTTTCATAGTATCGTGCTTCAAGAATGTTTTCATCAGAATCATCAAAAAAATTTATTCCTGAAATTAATTTCATATTGCACGCAGCACAGAGTAGAGCTGAGCTTTTAAAAAGTTCCCTTCTTGTGATTTCTTTTTTCAATGTTAATCACCTCTTTCCTTCTCCATAAAAAAGCTTTAAACATATTTTATATCAATTTTATCAGGATTAGCATTCCCCAGTTTATGGTTTTTATCACCGGCAGTAAATATATAGACCGGTTCTCTCCCTGCCTCTTTTAACGACATAATACCTTTTTCTTTTCGTTTTTCTTCGATGAGCTGCCAGCAAACATAATCAAGGGCAACCATATCTTTTGAAATACCGATAATATTTGATTTCCAGCTCCAGCCAGGTATGTATGAGGGACCACCTTCATACTGGGTAGTTAATCCATCCATAATTGTTATTCTTGTTTTATTTTTTATAATATCTAAAGTGTTTAAATCAGCAATATATGGATTACCATAATTATCGTGGTATTTATTAGGATTATTAATCGCCCCGAAATAATTTTTTAATGCACCGGTAAAGCCAACAATTCCGTGGTCCTTTATTACTGGAACATTTATAATAGCTGAACAATACCTTGTTAGAACTTTTGATAATTGACTACCTATAGAACCCTTTATTGTAACATTATCTTCATATCCTGCTGCATCATTTCCAAAGCAAAGAGGACCACTGCCCCTGTATTTAAGTTTAAACCCCCCCTTTTTAAGGTCATAATTCAATCTATCCCAGATGACAATTCTATTTTCTGATATTCCTGCATCTATGATTCTATTTATAATAACTTCAACAAGTTCTTTATGAGTTGAAGCTCCTTTTCCAGCGAGGCAGTTTACCTTAATCCCAATAACATCGCCCGGTTTTACAATTTTTTTCCAACCATCCTTCACATTAGATACTGAAAAGATTTTCTTAACAATTTTATCAAGCATTGCTGAAATAACATTTTTTCTTAATTTTCCTTTTGAATCCCAGACTGAATTGTCCTTGGAAAAGACAACTATCGACTTTTTAAATGACATTTCTTTCATTTTCTTATCCAGGTACTCCCGGGTTGAAATA
>QNDJ01000220.1 GCA_003644825.1 Candidatus Zhuqueibacterota bacterium
CATAATTACAGGAGCTATTTTATAACAAAAATAACCATAAAAAACACCAGCTATTGAATCAATCACATAATGGTATCTTCCATATACAGTACCGAGCGTAAGGGTAGAAACAAAATAAAGATAAACCCAGAAGGATTTTCTTTCAAATTTCCATGCTGTAAATAGAACAACTGTAGCTATTGCCACATGAGAACTCGGAAATGCCGCTCCCTTTATAGCCGAATTTGAAATAATATTATGAATTATATCTGTATAAAGTAAACCTTTAACTTCAAGCATATCCGCACCAGGAAGAAAAAACCTTGGGCCTGCTACCGGATATATAACAAAAAATAGATAACAGGTTATATATGTTAATGAAATTGAAAAAACAAACATATCAAACTCTTCATACTTTTTCTTAAGATACAGCAACAAGCCCATCGTTGGAATCAGGAAAAAATATGAAAAATATCCAATATGCATAACTTCTGAAATAATTTTATTATTAAATATTCTATAAAAATAAATGCTTGGAGGGTTCTGGAATATAAAATGGTCAATTTTTATAAAAACAGGGTCCTGGTAATCCTGTATCACCAGAGGAACCAATTTCCCCAGCTCAATATACATAAATATAAAACAGAATATTATATACCAATCCTTAAACGCTTTGTAATAAGGATTTTTCTCAATAATGAATATATTTATTGTAATGAAAATCAATATAATTATTACATGCCAGAAGATGTAAATCTCCCAGTTGGTTACATTTTTTCTGCATACAATTATCAGAGTTGATAAAACAATAAAATATAAAATTACCAGGAAGTCTGGAGGTTTGATTATATATTTATTTCTACCAGTATAAACCAATTTACAACCATCCGTTATCAATATACCATTGAGCAGTCTCTTCAATACCATCTTTAAGTGAATATTCGGGTGAAAAACCCAGTTTTTTTTCAGCTTTTGTGGTATCACAAAGCCAGTATTTTTGTTTTAATTCTTTCACCTTTTGAACACTAATAACACTGCTTTTAGCGTTCAACCTGGAAATATTTTCCGAAAAGAAAGCAATAGCATCAAGAAAAGAATCAGGAATTTTTACTTCCAGAGTTTTGATGTGAAAAAACCCGGCAACTTCGTTGACAAAATCCTGCCAGGTATATATGTTGGGGTCTGCAATATAATATATCTCTGAAACAGAACCTTCATCTTCAGCGGCAAGAATGCTTCCTCTTACAAGGTCCTTAATATAAACTATGTTATAATATTTTTTATGAGTTCCAAGTATGGGTTTAATTCCACTTTTAACCAATTTAAACATCAATAAAAAATCTTTATCCCTTGGACCATAAACTGCAGGAGGCCTTATAATTGTTATTGGCAGATAGCTGTAAAATTTTTTAAGGTATTCCTCAGTATAGAGCTTACTTATTCCATAATCTGACACAGGTGTTGAATCATCCTCTTCTTTTTTTCTTTTGAATTCTCCTGATGGACCACCTGCTGCCATACTACTGCAATATAAAAATCTCTTCAGACTGATCTTCTTTTCGATAATTGATTCTATTAAGTTCTTTGTTCCATCCAGGTTTACCTTAAAAAATTCCTCCTTTTTTTTTGCCTTTGTAAGACCTGCAAAATGAAAAACATATTCAAATTCCCCTAACCTCTCTTTCAATAACTCTTTTTCATTCAAATCTCCTTCGATCACTTCAACATTCATATTTTCTATCATACTTTTATTACTATTTTTACGAACAAGACAAGAAACCTTATAACCTTTTTTTAATAGACTCTCAATGAGATGACCTCCTATAAAACCTGTTCCTCCTGTTACAAAGGCTTTTTTCATTATTAAGTATTAAAAATTAAGTTTATTGAATTGCATAATCATATATTCTATATATCTTATAAATTTTCGCCTGTAGATTTTCAAGAACTTTATTCATCAGGAAATTGTTTTCAAGCACCCAGGAAAGCTCTGCCTTATTATACCCTTTTTTAACACCTGTTTTAAAAGTTTCATAGTAAAAAAGGGTATCAATACCTATCTTTCTGAATTCTTCCTTTACCCCCATTACTATAACTCTCAGTCCATCAATTTTTCTTGCATACCATAAAAGTTTGAATATACCCAGGGGAAACAACCTGCCATTGGTTTTTTTTATCGCCTGATTTATATCAGGAAGAGCAAGAGAAAAACCGGCAGGTCTGCCATCTATTTCACCAATTAACACAAGCTCCGGGTCAACAATTTTTTTCAAATTCTTAGTTAAATGATAAAATTCATCATCTGTCATCGGGACAAAACCCCAGTTCTTTTCCCATGCTGAATTATATATATCTTTTATTATTTCTACTTCCTGGCTGAACTTTTTCATATTAATATGTCTTACATTAATATTAGCCCTTTTTTTTACAATTTCAACACCTCTTAAAAGTCTTTCAGGTGGGTTTTTATTATCAATAAGCCAGGCATAAAGGTCCATTGCTTTCTTAAAACCAAATTTTTCTATATGTTCTTTATAATATTCAGGATTGTACGGCATCATAACAACAGGTGGATGTTGAAATCCTTCGATGAGAAGCCCGCAGGTATCATTCTGGGAAAAATTATCAGGTCCCCTCATTATTTTCATACCCTTATCTTTGAGCCACTGGTGAACTGTTAAAAAAAGTTTTTCAGAAACCTCATAATCTGGAATAACTTCATAAAAACCAAAAAATCCTACCTTCTCATTATGAACTCTTATGTGTTCATTATTCAGGATTGCAGCAATTCTACCTGCAATTTTACCATTTTTTTCAGCTAAAAATAACTCCGCTTCAGAATGTTTATAAAAAGGGTTTTTTTCAGGTGAAAAAAAACTCTTCATCTCACTGATAAGAGGGGGAACCCACACTTCATTTCCCTTATATACATCCCAGGGGAATTTTATGAACCTCATTAAATCTCTTTTTGTTTTTACAGGAAAAACATCAATACTCACAATAAACCTCTTCAAATATTTCAGTTATAGTTCTATAAGGTAAGAAAATTAAAAATTGTGAACTATGATTTTTATTTTTTAATATTTGTATAATTTAACAATTTACAATGAAAATCCATAACTTTTCAGTTAACAATACTTTCTTTAAATTACAAATCCCTGATTCGTAATTTATATTACACCAAATTCTTTTCCGACCTTTTTAAACTTTTCAAGTATAAAATCCAGCTGGTTTTCAGTATGAGTGGCAATATAGCTTGTTCTTAATCTGGATGTTTTTCTCGGAACAGCAGGATATATTACTGGATTTGTATATACCCCTTCATCAAAAAGTCTTTTCCAGAAAGAGAAAGTTTGAAGGTCATCCCCGATAATAATAGGAATTACTGGTGTTTCAGATGAACCAGTATCGAATCCGAGGGAAATAAACTCCTTTTTCATTTTACGAGCAATATTCCAGAGGTTTTCTCTTCTTTCAGGTTCAGTTTTTATTATTTCGAGGGCAGCAAGAACAGTAGCAACTGCACTTGGTGGCATACTTGCGCTAAAAATAAGTGTCCTGGAATGGTGTTTAAGATATTGAATAACCGATTCAGGACCAGCAATAAACCCTCCTATACTTGCAAATGACTTACTGAAAGTTCCCATTATCAGGTCAACTTCATCTGTAAGGTTAAAATGTTCAGGAGTTCCAGCACCATTTTTTCCAAGAACACCCATTGCATGCGCATCATCAACCATTATTTTGCACCCATACTTTTTCAATACGGGTATTAATTTATCCAGCTTTGCTATATCACCTTCCATACTGAATATACCATCAACAACCACTAATTTACCTCTATTTTTATCTATTTTCTGGAGAACTCTTTCAAGGTCTTCACTGTTGTTATGATTAAATTTATAAACTTCTCCAAAGGACATCCTGCAAGCATCAATTATACTTGCATGAACAAGCTTATCAATAATAACCGCATCATTTTTCCCAACAAGAGTTGCAATTGTTCCAAGGTTTGTTTGAAATCCTGTACTAAAAACAAGAGCAGATTCCTTATTTACAAATTTAGCAAGTTCATTTTCAAGTTGTTCGTGAAGGTCTATCGTTCCATTTAAAAATCTGCTGCCAGTGCATCCTGAACCATATTTCTTACTTGCTTTTTCAAGTGCTTCAAGAATTTTCGGATGATGAGTTAGACCCAGATAATTATTAGACCCTATCATTATTTTCTTTTCACCATTTACATAAAATTCAGTATCATAAGACTCAGTAATAGGAACAAAATATGGATATAAACCCATAGCCTTTACCTGCTCTGGATCTTTGTAATCATTACATTTCTGAAACAAATCCATTTCTTTCTCCTGAATATTTTTTATTTTCAAATATAATAATTATTTTTTTAATTGCATAA
>QNDJ01000221.1 GCA_003644825.1 Candidatus Zhuqueibacterota bacterium
ATATTATATTTTTTTTTTATTATTTTTGTTCCTTATTTAACATCCGAATAAACGTGAATAAATAGATTTAGCCTCTTTTTCGTCTTTTACACCCTCTATTGAAACCCGTCCGTCTGCAAATAAAACTATTTGATATTCTGGTAATGTTACCTTTAAAAGATAATTATTATAGGTAACTTTTCCAACAGATTTTAACCTTTCTGCAATTCTTTCAAAAGAGATTTTTTGAGGTTTCCAGGGAGTAATATAGAACTTGTTCATTCCACAAATTCCTGTAATCAGTATTTTTCTTTTCTTTTTTAGAAATTCATATTTTTTGCCTGAACATACAGGGCAATTTTTGTCCTTATTTACTTCAATTTTATCGATTTCTTCCTTCCACACATCAACAACGATAAGGTATTTATTAATGTTGTTTTTATTTAAAATGATTTTAATTCCTTCAATAACTTCAATTGAGGAAATAAAATATGCTGTTACACCAAGAATTCCCGCTGTTTCACAGGTAATAACACTTCCCGGTACAGGAAGGTCATTAATAATACACCGAAGGCACGGAGTTTTTCCCGGTATGATGTTCATTGTCATACCAAATGTAGATACCGCACTCGTGTATATCCATGGAATATTATTCTTCAAGCAGTAATCATTTATAAGAAATCTTGTTTCAAAGTTGTCCGTTCCATCGAATATTATATCAACATCAGTAAGTATCTCATCTATATTGTTAACATTTAAATCATCAGGAAAGGGTTCAACCATTACGGTTGAATTCATCTTTTTCAACTTTTTAGCAGCAGAAACTGCCTTGGGAATTTTTTTCTTAACATCATTTTCATCATATAAAAGCTGTCTGTGAAGGTTTGAAATTTCAGGGAAATCTCTATCTATGATTTTTATTATTCCAACACCGGCTCGAACGAGGTTTTCAGCAGTGAATGTCCCAAGAGCACCGCAACCAACTACTGCAACTGAACTGCTTAAAAGCTTTTCCTGTCCTTTTTCACCGATTTCTTCGATAAGAATTTGTCTTGAATATCTTTTGAGTTTTTTCTTCATAAATTAAAACAGACCATTTTGATATTGGTCATTTCTTCAATTGCGTATTTTAATCCTTCTCTACCGATACCGCTGAGTTTATTACCACCATAGGGCATATGGTCAGCACGATATGTTGGAACATCATTTATTATAACCCCACCAACATTGATATTTTTAATTGCTCTGAAAGCTTTATTAACATCTTTTGTAAAAACTCCAGCCTGAAGTCCATAGATGGAATCATCTACCAGTTTTACAGCTTCATCAAAATCAGAAAATGGTATTACAGAAACTACTGGAGCAAATATCTCACTGGAAATAACCTTCATATCAGGTTTAACATTAGTTAAAACAGTTGGTTGAAACATTGCTCCTTCTCTTTTTCCGCCGGTAAGAATTTTTGCTCCGCTTTCTACTGCTTCGTTTACCCAGGTCTCTGCTCTTATAGCTTCACCTTCATCAATCATAGGACCAACATCACAGTTCTTATCAAGAGGGTCTCCTACTACCTGTTTTTTTGTAGAATCTAAAAATTTTTCCAGAAATTCATCGTATATATTCTTGTGAATGTATATCCTCTGAACAGATATACACACCTGGCCAGAGTTTGCAAAACTACCCATAACAGTTCTCTGGACGGCATAATCTATATCTGCATCTTCATCAATTAAGGCTGCTGAATTTGAACCTAACTCGAGGGTTACTCTTTTCATTCCTGCTCTATTTTTTATAAACTGACCGACAGGCGGGCTTCCTGTGAAGGTTATCATAGCAAGTTTCGGGCTTTCTACCAGCCAGGTTCCCACAGTAGAACCACCACCCATAATTATGTTAAGAGCTCCATCGGGAATACCTGCTTCAATCATAATTTCACCAAGTTTAATAGCAGTGAGAGGTGTATAACTTGCCGGTTTTAACACAACAGTATTACCAGCAGCAATAGCAGGGGCAACCTTATGAGCAACCAGATTTAACGGGAAATTAAAAGGTGAGATAGCCCCGATTATTCCAATCGGAACACGAATATAAAAACCGAATCTATTCTCAGACCCTTTACTTGCATCCATTGGAACAGTTTCACCTGCAATATGTTTTGCTTCTTCTGAAGCAAATTTAAAAGTTTCTACGGCTCTTGAGGCCTCCCCAATAGCGTATTTCCAGGCTTTTCCGGCTTCTTTTGCAATTATTTCAGCTATTTCTTCCTTTTTGTCATTGATTAGCTCTGAAGTTCTCTGAAGTATAGATGAACGTTTATGGGCAGGCATCTCTGACATAATTTTAAAAGATTTTTCAGCACTGGAAATCGCCATTTCAACGTCTTCCTTTGATGCTTTTGGAACGGTGCCCAGGACTTCATTATTGTAAGGATTTTTTACCTCAAAGCTTTCCTTACCGGAAAGCCATTTTCCACCTATAAGCATCTTATACTCTTTTATCATAACTAACTCCAGGAATAATGTTAATCATATTAATAAAACTCTTTTAATTGTGAGATAATTATGCTTTTTAAGAACATACCTTTTATTTAATGAGGATAGTTTGATTTCTTTCAGAGCCAACAGAAATAATAGAAATGTCAGTGTCGGTAATTTCACTTATTCTTTTGAGGTATATTTTAGCCTTTTCAGGTAGTTCATCAAACGTTCTGCAGTGTTTAATTGATGTTTTCCATCCCTCCAGTTCTTCATAGATTGGTTCGGCTTTTTCAAGAATTTTGCTTTCACTGGGGAAATTTTCAATTATTTTCCCGTTATATTTATATGCAGTACAGATTTTAATTTTTTCAAGGGAATCAAGAACATCAAGTTTGGTAATTGCGAAAGAGCTTAAACCATTAACTCTTGATGAATACCTTGCAATCACTCCATCGAACCATCCACATCTTCTTGGTCTGCCTGTTGTGGCACCATATTCACCCCCGAGTTCTCTGAATCTATCACCAAACACCCTATCAAACTCCGTCGGAAAAGGACCCAATCCTACTCTTGTAGTATATGCCTTTATAACGCCTATAACATTGTCAACTTTTGTGGGACCAATTCCAAGGCCGGTACAGGCACCTCCACTTATCGGATTGGAAGATGTAACATAAGGGTAAGTTCCATGGTCAATATCAAGAAGTGTCCCCTGAGCTCCCTCTACAAGAATCTTTCTACCTTCTTTTATTGCATTATTCAGATATAAGGAAGTATCGGTTATGTATTCGTCTATTTTTCTATCGAACTCAAGATATTCATTAATTATTTTTTCTGGGTCGAGAACATCTTCGTGGTAAACATTTTTTAATAATAAATTTTTATCTTCAATATTTCTTTTTAATTTTTCTCTCAGTTTTTCTCTATCGAGCAGGTCAACAATTCTAATTCCTTTTCTTGCGAACTTATCTATATATGCAGGGCCAATGCCCCTCAGGGTTGTTCCGATTTTTTGCTGGCTTTTTTCTTCTGAGAATTTATCAAGAAGCTTGTGGTATGGCATAATAAGGTGAGCCTTATGACTTATAAAAAGTCTCCCTTTTATTTTAATTCCTCTTGATTTAAGATATTCAATTTCCTCAATTAAGGCAACAGGGTCTATTACTACGCCATTACCTATAACACAGGTAGCTTCAGGGTTAAAAATACCTGATGGAATTAGATGAAGGATGAATCTATCGCCATATATATCTACAGTATGTCCTGCATTAGCTCCACCCTGATATCGAGCTATTATATCGGAATTGAAGCTGAGAGAATCTACTATTTTCCCCTTACCTTCATCCCCCCACTGTGCTCCTACTATAATTGTTACTGGCATTGTAATAACACACAAAAAACTCCGACTGAATTTTCAATCGGAGTTGTATTCTTTTTATTCAAATATAATCAATATCCAGTTGATTGTCAAGTAAAATTTATGGATTGTTTATTCCATTAAAAAGATTGAATGTTTGTATACATAACTATATTTCCATAGTCACATCGCTCCTAATGAATCTATTTATTAAAACCATACCTGTCATTGCGAGCCTGTAAGGGCGAAGCAATCTTTTAAATAATAGGAAGCATTATAGGATAGAACGGGCAAAGATCCCTATTCTACAGATATAATATAACCAGAATCGTAGGTCAGACATCCCTGCCTGACCTGTTACATATCGCTACTGAAGGAGCTTATTTATTATTAAAACATATAAGCAATAATGAACTTATGACACAGGGAATGAAAATATCTCAAAAATATTAAGAGATTGCCACGCCTCATTCGAGGCTCGCAATGACAATTGCAGTTTTATTCATTTTACTTATGAAATTATAACAATAATGATGAATGAATACTGGACTTTATTAAATCAAATTTAATATA
>QNDJ01000222.1 GCA_003644825.1 Candidatus Zhuqueibacterota bacterium
ATACAATTAGATATGCAGGAAATTAATTAAAATTATAAAGTTAAATTAAGTTATTAATCCTGTTTCAAATATTTTTATTACACCATCTTTACATTTAGGACATATCTGTCCTATCATTTCAAAGACAGTTTTAACATTTTGTGATTTGCAACCGGGACATTCTCTCTTATCTTTTTTATTTGTAGCACCATAGTAAAATCTCCAAGGATTTGCTATCTCATCACCAAAATCAGCTTTAAAAAAGTTTAAGCAGTCCAAACATATACAATCGGAATTAAAACCAGTTCTTTTTCTGATTAATTCCATACTTAAATTTTTACCTAAAACTTTAACTACGGTACTCATTTCACCAGGATGCATACATTCTATTCTATTACCATTGTCGTCTTCCACATACATAGTTCCTCCCCATCCAATTGATATGTGAAAACCACATTTACTACATTTATATAACCATATTGGAGGCATATTAAAACCTTTTCATTTTAAATATTTAAATATAATAAAAGATAACTAAATTCAAATATTAATAAATAAGAATTTTAATAAAATTTACAATTTCAATTCAAACCTCAGGATGTTTTAAATGAAAATCTGTTGTTTCCTGATATGCTTTTGCAACAAGAAGAACTTTATCTTCTTCATACAAGTTTCCAGTAAAAGTAATACTTGTAGGGTTTCCCTTTTCATCGAACCCATTGGGTACCACAACTGCAGGATGTCCTGTTAAATTTGTTACCAACAGATTTTTTCCAAAGGATGGTGCAACATACACATCAATCTCGGACATCATT
The DNA here is from genome assembly GCA_003644825.1 of Candidatus Zhuqueibacterota bacterium. Lineage (GTDB taxonomy): Bacteria > SM23-31 > SM23-31 > B21-G16 > B21-G16 > B21-G16. The sequence continues at coordinate 795 of QNDJ01000222.1, forward strand.
TCTGCCATTGCTTTCATCAAAAGGGTTCTAATTCTATTAGCCTGAATATATTCCACAGCCGGAATAAATCGGGATGTTCTAAAAGAATTAGGCCAGGCACCTCTTGTCTGTCTTACAAGAAGATCATCTCGATTACTTCTTGTAAGTTCATCAAAGGCAGCAGCTGCCTCAGCGCTCAATATAAACGATATATCATTAACAGGATAATCAGGTAATTTAACAGGTATTAAATCTATACCCATATCATGCAGCTTTTCTAAAGTTCTGCTGTTATTTTTCCTGTTTCTTCTATCTTTTTCGAATTCGGTTTTAAGGTAACCAATTTTAAGGTCCGTTACCTTAACATCAGGCCTCCAGTTAAAAGGAACATCAACAACGGTGCCGTCTTTACCATCCGGCCCATAAATAGCATTAAAAACAACTGCACAATCCTCAACACATCTGCAAATAGGTCCAATTTTATCCATACTCCAGCTCAAAGCCATAGCACCATATCTACTTACCCTGCCAAAAGTTGGGCGGAGGCCTGTCACACCACACCTTGTTGATGGTGAAATAATAGAACCCAGCGTTTCAGTACCTATAGCAAAACCAACAAGCCCCGCAGAAGTTGCAGCAGCAGACCCGGCAGAAGACCCACTTGAGCCCTGTTTTATATTCCATGGGTTCCTTGTTTTTCCACCAAACCAGACATCTCCCATTGCAAGAGCACCCATACTCAACTTTGCAACAAGCACTGCACCCGATTTTTTAAGCCTTCTAACAACAGTTGCATCCTCATCAATAATTTGATTCTTATAAGGTTTAGCACCCCAGGTTGTTTTAATACCTTTTGTAGCAAGCAGGTCTTTTGCACCCCATGGTATTCCATGTAATGGTCCTTTATATTTTCCATTTTTTATTTCTTCATCAGCTTTTTTAGCTTGTCTCATTGCCAGCTCTTCTGTAAGTGTTATCACACATTTTAACTTACTACCATACCTTTTCAGCCTCCTCAAATATATACCTGTTAATTCAACTGAACTAATTTTTCTGGATTTTATAAGTTGCGCAAGATACACAACCGGGTAAAAGGCAATTTCTTCTATATTTGTTGGAATCTTAACATCAGGATAATCATCCAGCTTGAATGGTTTCTTTTCTTTTTCAAACTCCATATCGGGTAACACAGGAGTAAAATTTATAGCAGGGGGAACACTATTATCTAACCTGATTTTCCTTATCTTTTTATAACTTTTCAACCTTCTATTCAAACCATTCAACATCATTTCCCTTTCAGCATCAGTAAAGGACAATCCTGTTATTTTTTCCGCCTGCATAACCATTTCTTTTGTAATTTTTTCTTCCTGATTTCCCTGAGCTATTGCATATAAAACCCCGGGAAACAAACTTGTGGATAAACCTGCTGCTGAAAAATAACTTACAAAGGAACGTCTATCCATAACTTTAGTTTTATTATTAAATAAATTAGAAATCCTTTTATCTTTTCTCATTTTTTACTCCTATATATTGAAGTTAAAAAAATACAGGTAAAAACACAGTAAATTTTGAACCTATACTTAATTGACTTTCCACTTTTATTTCACCTTTATGAAGCTCCACTATCCATTTACAGATAGAAAGACCCAAACCACTACCTCCAAGCTCTCTCGACCTGGATTTATCAACCCTGTAAAATCTGTCGAATATTCTTGGTATTTCTTCTTCTGGGATTCCAATACCAGTATCTCTAATACATACAACCGCATTATTTTCCTTTCTTTCAAGTGTAATAACAACAGAACCATTTTTCTTATTATATTTAATTGCATTATCAATAATATTCCAGAAAAGCCTCACCAACAATTCTTCATTTCCTTGAACCTGTATAAGGTCCTTTATATCAAGCTTTATATTCAGCTTTTTTTCAGTAGATAATACCTCTGCATCCTGAAATATTTCCTCCAGAATTTTATTAAGGTTGACAGAAGTAAAATGATATTTAATTTTATCAGTATCAAAACCATGAATAAGCAACAATTTATTAGATGTTGAAGTTAGATATTGTATTTCTTCAAGAACATTATCAAGAATATTTGATATATATTCAGGACATCTTTCATCCTTCAAAAGTTCTTCAATTTCGCCCCTAACAATTGTAAGAGGAGTTCTTATTTCGTGGGCTGCATCCTGAGAAAATTGTTGAACCATTGTAAAAGATTTTTCAAGCCTATCTATCATTGAATTAAGCGTAACAACAAGCTCAGATATTTCATCTTTCTCAGAAGGTACAATTATTCGTTCACTCAAATTTTTTGAAGATATTCTATTCGCAGTTTTCGTAATTGTTTTTATTATCTTTAAAGAACTTCTGGTAGCAAGATAACCACACCCTATCGAAAGGACTATACCAACAGGAAAAATCATCAAAAAAATATTAAGTATCCTTCTTTTTAGTAAATATATAATTGAAATCTCATACCCAAGATATATTGAATATCCATTTTTAAAAATTGGTGTTATACTGAATGGAATACCTGATACTATTTTCGTAGGTGTTGATTTTTCTCTAATATCAAACTTTTTCAAAGAATTCTTCAATTTACTATATTTTCTTGAAATATACATTAAACTATCTGCACAATAAGCAAGAAGTATATATTTATCATCAGCGATATCAGTATATTCTCTTATGTTATAAAATCTATAATGTCTTTTTCCTATTATAAAATCAAAAAATCTTCTGTTACAGGGTGGAGTCTTTCTTGAATTACGCAACAATGAGTTGATTCGATTCGCTTTTTTCAAAAGAATTCTATCAATCTCATTACGAAGCTGGTAACCCAGAATAAGATAAAGCAGTATAAAAACAGCTGTTATAATACAGCAAAGTAATGAAGTATACCATAAAATAATTCTGAATTTATAATGACCTATCATAATATAGTTTATGTTTTAAACATATATCCATAACCTCTAACAGTATGTATAAATCTTTTTTTACCTGGTTTTTCTATTTTGTTTCGTAATCTGTTTATATAAACATCAATAAAATTTGTTCCGCTATCAAAATCATAATTCCAAACATGTTCAGCAATTGTTATTCTACTGAGTACCCTGCCAGCATTATTTATAAGGAAAAGTAGAAGAGAATATTCCCTGGCAGATAATTCAATAAGCTCCTTACCAAGATACACTTCACGTGTAATAACATTTATACGGAGGTCATTAAATTTCATAACAGGGTTTTTTTGTGGCTTATTCCTTCGCAGAAGTGCTCTTATTCTGGCAAGTAATTCTGCAAAGGCAAAGGGCTTTACTAAATAATCATCAGCACCAAGGTTTAATCCTGTAACTCTATCGTCTATATTTCCTTTCGCAGTTAAAATTAAAATTGGAGTTGTAACTTTATCATTTCTGAGCCGTTGTAGTATAGTTAAACCATCTAATTCTGGCAACATCAAATCAAGAATTATTACATCAAAAGATTCATCATAGGCTTTAGCAAGTCCATCTTTACCATTATAAGATAATTCTACAGCGAAATTTTCGCTCTCAAGCCCTTTCTTTATAAAAGAAGCAACCTTTTTTTCATCCTCTATAACAAG
>QNDJ01000223.1 GCA_003644825.1 Candidatus Zhuqueibacterota bacterium
ATATATACAACACTAAGAAAAGTCACAGAATCGATGTCCAGATTGGGTAAGGAACGTTTTAAAAAAGCCATTATTATAGAGTATCCTCGTAAAGGTCTTTATACCATAGGGTTTATAACAAATGAAAATGCAGTTCTGGAATATAATGGTGAGATTCAGAGTTTTACAAGTGTATTTATTCCTTCAACCCCTAACCCTACAACAGGTTATTTAATTTTTGTTCCTAAGGAAGATATAATTGATATTGATTTAACTATTGAAGAGGGAATAAAAACTGTGATTTCAGGTGGTATTCTTACCCCGGATAACTTAACTTCAATTAAAGTAAAGGAGAAAGGAGAAAAAAATGGATAATGTTATTTATCTCGATAATGCTTCAACAACCTATCCAAAGCCTGCTGAAGTTCATAGGGCTATGTATGAGTTTTATAGTAATTATGGTGTTAATCCTGGAAGATCAAGTTGTAAATTATCGAGCAAAGCTGAAAATATTATAACAGAAACCAGAAAATTGTTGATGAACTTTTTTAATGGGGGTACTGATTATAATCGTCTTGTATTTACATATAATGTAAGTGATTCTCTAAATATGATTATTAATGGTATACTTGAAAAAGGAGACCATGTTATTACGTCTGCTATTGAGCACAATTCGGTTTTAAGACCTATTTATCATAAGGAGATGATAGGAGAAGTAGAAGTGGATTATGTTCCTTTTAATGAAGGTGGATTTATTGACCCTGATGATATTAAAAGAAGAATAAGAAAAAATACAAAACTTGTGATAATAAATCATGGTTCTAATGTTATAGGTACAGTTCAACCTGTAAAAGAAATAGGTGCAATATGTAGAAAAAATGGAGTTTTATTTTCTGTGGATACTTCTCAAACAGCAGGTGTTATTCCAATTAATATGAAAGAAATGAATATAGATATAGTTGCATTTACAAGCCATAAATCTCTTTTTGGTCCAACAGGAATAGGTGGGATATGTATAGGTGAAGGTGTTGAAATAAAACCTACAAGGTTTGGTGGAACGGGAATCAAATCTGAATTAAGAACCTATGTAGATGAATACCCTTACAGGCTTGAATGTGGAACATTAAACATAATGGGAATTGCAGGTTTGAATGCTGCACAAAAATTCCTGAAAAAAAAAGGAATTGACAATATTTTTAATCATGAAATGGAATTAATCAGAATGCTTTATAATGAGATTAAAGATATGGATAAAGTTAAAGTTTATTGTGCTGATAGCTTTAAGAATCATATTCCTGTTCTTTCTATTAATATTGAAGGAATATCATCCAGTGAGGTTGGAAGTTTATTAAATGAAGAATACGGTATATGTACAAGAACGGGATTGCATTGTGCTCCTCTTGTTCATAAAACTCTTGGAACCGCACCAGATGGAACAGTGAGATTTAGTGTTGGTTTATTTAACACAGAAAAAGATATTAAAATAACGATAGAAGCAATAAAGGAGATTTCTCAATTTGTAAAGAAAAAAGAACCTTTAAAAAAGATTGTTTCTGATGAAGGGTGTTAACTTACTTTTTCCATCCTTTAATTTCATAATATCTGTCGACCATTTTTTTTATATTAACTGTATGACCTGCAGATTTTCCATTTTTCAGGGGTTCTTTAATAAATCTTTCAGGAAGGGTATCTTCTTCAGGTTTTAAACCTTCTCTTAAATTAAATTCTCTTTCAATGTTAATTATATGTTCAGCAGTTTCATACAATTTTGAAGGGTTGAAATTTAAGCCTGTGCCATAATTCAGGAGTTCTGCGCAGGTCTGTATATCCAGAATATCCATACAGAGACCTATGTTTTTACACATTGTTATTGAATCACATAATAAGGCGATTTTTTCAGTGTAGTTTACAAGCTCTGGTTTTCCTGTTTCTTCAAGGCGGTCAGCTGCTTCCTCATATCCGAATCTTTTTTTAGCTTCTTTTTTATTACAGGTTAATTCAAAAAAGGGTTCTGCCCTCAGATGGTCTGCACCTCTTGATGAAATAGCATAAGTTAATCCATAACCTTTAATACCTCTTGGGTCTCCACAAATAATTTCAAGTCCCTTTACGTGGAGAGCGAGTTTTTCAGAATCTTTACCAAAATACTCTGATGCTTTTTTTACACCTTCAGCCAGTATATCACCAACCCCTTCTCTATATACAATTTTTCTTGTAAGCTCAAATATAGCTTTTTTATTTCCCCACACAAGGTTTAGATTATCAAAATCAGAAAAAGATAGAATACCTTTTTGTATGCATTCCATTGCCCATCCTATTATTTCGGTTAGAGTTATTGAGTCCAGCCCCATACGATTTACATAATCGTTCATTTTTAAAGCGAAATGCAGGTCTTTTTGTCCGATTCTTGATGTAAAACCACATAAAGTTTCATACTCTGGGCCTTCACCTTCAACTTCTCCCGTAAAAAAATATCTTGAACAGGGTAAATTACAATTAAAACACGCTTTGTTTTTAACATTAAATTTTTCTGAGAGAGTTTCACCGCTTATTTTATCTGAATAATCATTTATTCCATTCTGGAAATGATTTGTTGGTAAGATTCCAATTTTATTCAACTGGCTTATCAACATAGTAGTACCCATTTTTTTTCTTCGCCCGAATTCAGGGTGGGATTCAATTTTTTTATCAAGTAGTTGAGAAAGTTTCAGGAACTTATCCGGGTGTTTAATTTTTACAGGTATATCGCCTTTAAGGGCTATTGCTTTCAATTTTTTAGAGCCCATAATTGTTCCCATTCCTGTTCTGGCAGCTATTCTTGTGAGGTTACAGGAAATGCTTCCGAATTTTACGAGGTTTTCTGAAGCAGGACCTATTGCTGAAATTTGAATAGAATTGTCTTTTAATTCTTTTCTAATCAGTGTGGTTGTTTCAAAAATATCTTTTCCTTTTAAATATTCAGCATTTCTGAATTCGACTTTTCCATTAAAAATGAACAAATAAATCCATTTATTGCTTTTTCCGGAAATTGATATCTGGTCAAAACCGGCGAATTTTAATTCGGAAGCCCAGTGCCCACCTGCATTACCATCTCCCAGGATTCCAGTAAGTGGTGATTTTCCTGAAACTGTAAATCGTGCAGATGCAGGTAGACAGGTTCCAGTTAAAGGGCCTATTCCAAACAATAAAATACTTTCAGGTGAAAGAGGTTCTGTTTGCGGTTTTAATCTATTAAACAGAGTAACGGAGTTCAAACCTCTACCTCCTATTGAGGAAAGTAAAAGAGACTCTTCAATGTTTTCAACTTTATAGGTATGTTCTGTTAAATCGATTATTAATCGTTTACCTGTATATCCGAACATAGATTCTCCTTCATTATTCTATTTTTCCATTTGTTTCTCAATTCCTTAGAGATTTTTTTGATGTAATTATATCTTTTTTCTTCAGGAGACTTTTTCATAATAAACTTATTTAGATGTAATGAAACAGCTTTCTTTTTATTTTCATCAATTTTCAAAGCACCAGTATTACATACTTTGATGCATTCAGGATTCCCCTGACAGAGGTCACATAAAATGGGGTATCCATCTATTATTTCAATAGCACCTATAGGGCAATACAGGCTGCATAGATTGCATCCATTACATTTTTTAACATCAACTGTGATTTCTCCATAATCTCCAGTATAGAGGGCTTTCTGCGGGCAGTTATTAAGACAGTATTTTTCTTTACACTGAATACAAAAAACAGGAGCGTCAATTCCTATTTCTTCGATTTTTACAACTTTTATTCTGGAGTATTTTCGAGAAAAAAGTTTAAAATGATAAAATGAACAGGCAACCTCACACCTTCTGCACCCTGTGCATAATTTTAGGTCAAGGATAAACATTTTTACTTTAACCTTTCTATTTTAAGGATTACTCTTCCTTTTGGGTCAGGACAGGATACGAACTCTGTTCCAGGAAGCCAATCATTACTTTCAAGAATGGTTCTCTGTTTTGCAGGTAAAAGAGGCATTACACTCTGCATAGCCCACATACAAAAATATTTTCCAGCAGGTATATAGATTTTCCCTTCTTTTAAAATGAAATAGTCTCCTTTTTTCATCGGCATATTACAATGCCCTTCAATTTGATGAACAGAAATCTTTAAATCTTTCATATATTTTTCCCTTTCCTGTAATTTAGTAATAATAATAAAAAAAACCCACCATTAATTCAATTAATAGTGGGTTTGATATGTTCTTTTTAATTTAAGTTTTTAATCGGTTAAAAAGAAAATATCTCTCCCACTATGGAAAATGCACCACCACCAGTAATTAACCGTTATAGGGAGAAATATTCTTTTTACCATAACAATAACAATTTAAAAAGAAAAATTGTTAA
>QNDJ01000224.1 GCA_003644825.1 Candidatus Zhuqueibacterota bacterium
GAATTATATATTAGATTAGATAATTATGTTTCTACCAATAACGTAGCAAAATGCATAGAAAATAAGGATTACTCTTTTAGAGCTAAAGTAAGAGGTTAAATATGAAAAAAGAGAAAAAAACAAAATATAATTCAATAGAAGAAGATAAAATTAAAAAAGGAGAAAAGGATTATAGGAAGATTTTAGAAGAAATAAAACCTTTTATTAAAGAAAGTGATATAAAATATCATTCTACTACTGGTGAGTGGGAATTTTTTGATTGATAAAAAATATTTGTTTACTCTAAATTGCGATTTTTACAGTGAACAACTTCAAAGGATTTTCAAGGGAAACACTGGATTTTTTAATAGACCTTGGAAAAAATAACAATAGAACCTGGTTCAAAGAAAATAAAAACAAATATAAAAAATATGTTCTTGAACCGTTACAGAATCTGGTTATGGATTTATCTGGATTTATGTTAACTATAGACCCCTTATTTGAGACAAGACCCCTTATAGACAAAACCATTTCAAGAATATACAGAGATATAAGATTCTCAAGAAATAAAACTCCATATAGAAATAACGTCTGGATAACATTTAAACGGCTTTCAAAGGACTGGAAGGAATCACCGGTTTATTTTTTTGAATTTAGTCCCGATACTTATCATTATGGGATGGGTTTCTACAGTGCTTCTAAAACTTTTATGGACAGTTTCAGAAAGAGAGTTGATGAATATCCTGATGAGTTCCTTAAAGTTACTTCTTTCTATAGAAATTCAGGTATTTTTGAGTTGAAAGGTGATAAATATAAAAGAACACTCAATAAAACAAAACCCGCTGAGATTCTCGAATGGTATCAGAGGAAGAGTTTTTATCTTGTTTCAGATAATAAAATTAGTAATGAATTTTTTAGCAGTAGTATTATTGATAAGTTGATTTACGGGTTTCAACTAATAGCACCGTTATATCAGTATTTATGGATGATAAAATCTGGAATCCTGGATTGATTTGATATGAGAAGAAGCAGGTTTTTATTTTTGTTGATATTATCTCTGTTTTTTTTCTTTTATTTTATGCAGGGTAGTTCTGGGGATATGGTTTTTGTTCCTGCTGGAGAATTTAAAATGGGGGATAATTTTAATGAAGGAGAAGATAGAGAAAGACCTGTTCATCAGGTTTATCTCGATGCATATTATATTGGAAAGAACACTGTTACAAACAGGGAATATATAGAATTTTTGAACGATGCCTTTAACAATAAGAAATTAGTTGTTGAGTGGAATTACATTGATGTAAGAGGACTGGATGGAAAGTATTATTTTTTACTGGATTATTCCAGTAAAACAATAAAATTTGAAAATAGAACTTTTGTAATAGACCAGAATTATCTTGACCATCCTGTTGTTCTGGTTAGCTGGTATGGAGCTGTAGCATACTGCAACTGGAAAAGTGAAAAAGAAGAAAAAGAAGTGTGTTATGATTCAAATTATAATTTAGATACTACAAAGATTGGCTACCGGTTACCAACAGAAGCAGAATGGGAAAAGGCTGCAAGAGGAACTGACCAGAGAAGATATCCCTGGGGTAATGAAATTGATGGCAGTTATACAAATTTTCTTTTAAGCGGGGACCCCTTCGAGACAGGGGGTTATCCCTGGACCACTCCAGTTGGATTTTATGATGGGAGTGTTAGAAATGGGTTTCAAACCCACAATAATGCCTCTCCTTACGGGGTTTTTGATATGGCTGGTAATGTATGGGAATGGTGTTACGACTGGTATCTTGGTTATTACTATCAGTATTGTGTATCACATAATATTAAGAACAATCCTCTGGGTCCCCCATTTACCGGGTACAAGGTTGTAAGGGGTGGTGATTGGTCTGAACCGAAAGACAGATTGAGGGGGTTTCGCTCTGCAGACCGGAGTGGAGCAACACCTGAATCAAGAGCAAGTTATATTGGCTTTAGAATAGTTTTGAGTGCAACTTCAACGAATGTTAATGGTAAAACAAAGAATAATCCAGAAGAATATGAGTTGTTTCAGAACTATCCAAATCCTTTTAATTCATTTACTGAAATTAGTTTTAAAATAAAACATAATGTAAATGTAAAACTGGAAATTTATAATATTGTTGGAGAAAAAATTATTACCTTAATAGACAATACGAGAATGTTGCCTGGAACTCATTCAATAAAATGGAACGGAAGAGATTCAGATGGAAATGTTGTTGCAAGTGGTATATATATTTATAAATTAAGTGCAGGCAAATTTTTCGATACAAAGAAAATGATATTTTTAAAATAATAAGAAAAAACAAATGTGAGGATATGTATAAGATTCTCTGTGTTGATGATGATAGAAATATTGTTAATGGGCTCTCTTTAATTTTGAGAAAGAGCGGGTATTATGTAGAATCTACCTGCAGTGGAAGAGAAGCGTTAAATATGCTGAAAAAAAATAAATATGACCTTACAATAGTGGACTATAAAATGCCCGGGGTAAATGGAACTGAAATCCTGAATTTCATTAAGAAGAATAAAATTCCCACTGAAGTTATCATTCTGACCGGTTATGGAACAATATCCCATGCTGTAGAATCAATTAAATCCGGTGCAACAGATTATATTCTTAAGCCCTTTCATAAAGAGGACCTTCTAACAAGAATAGAAAAAGTATTTGAATATAAAAAAGTTCAGGATGAAAATTTAAAGTTAAAAAATCTTCTGAAAAAGAACTACAGTTTCAAGAATCTAATTAGCTCAAACTATAAAATGGTTAAGGTTTTTGAAAAAATAAAAAAAGTTGCCAATAACGATAGTACCATTCTTATTACAGGTGAAACAGGAACCGGAAAAGAAGAAGTAGCTAAAGCGATTCACTATTCTGGAATATATAGAGAAAAAATATTTAATGTTGTTGATTGCACTTCTATAAATCCTAATCTTATAGAAAGTGAACTTTTTGGATATAGAAAGGGTGCTTTCACGGGTGCTATAACAGAAAAGATGGGTTTACTGAAATCAACCAGTGGTGGTACACTTTTTCTTGATGAGATTGCCGAAATCCCGGTCAATATTCAGGTGAAGTTTCTTAGAGCTCTTGAACAGAAAGAATACAGACCCATCGGAAGTACTGAGCTTGAAAGGTTCAATGCCAGAATCATCGCTGCAACAAGTAGAAATCTGGAAGATGAAATAAAAAAAGGAAAATTTAGGCAGGACCTTTATTACAGGCTGAATGTAGTCCGAATTGAACTACCACCATTAAGGGAGCGAAAAGAAGACATACCACTTCTTGTGAACTTTTTCCTTAAAAAATATAATAAAAGTAGAGCACTGATAAAAAAAGTATCCGATGAAGTTTATGAGGTTTTTCAGGCATATAACTGGCCAGGCAATATCAGAGAGCTCGAAAATTGTATAGAAAGAGCTTTTGCATTAGATGTAAGAGATGTAATCAGGCTGGAAGATTTGCCCCCTCATTTGCAGACAGTTTCTTTTAAGGTGAAAGATTCTTCAGAAAAATCCTTTTCTATAAAAGAAAGTGAGAAAGATTTAATATTAAAATCTTTAAAGGAATCGAACGGAGATAAAAAAAAGGCTGCAAAGATGCTCGGTATAAGCCTTGCGACCCTGTACAGGCGTTTAAAAGAGATTAAAAATCTGCAATAATTTTTTCTCAACTTGAGAAATTATTCTCAATTTGAGAATTCTTTTCTATATTCACTCCTGTTATCAGAATATTTTCAAGCTTAAATATAGATGTTCGTGAAGGGAATACTTTTTGCAATAATTTTTATTGGAATAACATTAACCTGAAAATGCAAAAATATACAGTATTAATAGTTGAAGATGAATATAATCTTCGCCATATTTATTCAATGGCACTCAGGAGATATGGGTACAAGGTTTTGACGGCACCCAATGCAAATGAGGCTCTCAAAACTTTTTCTAAAGAAAATATTGACCTTCTTGTAACAGATATAAAAATGCCGGGCAAGGATGGTCTTGTCCTGGTTAAACAGTTTAGAAGAATGGCGAAGTATAGGGATACGCCTGTTATTGTCCTTTCTGCTTATGGTACAAAATCAGCTGTTGAAAGAGGTATAGAACTGGGAATTCAGTCATTTTTAGCTAAACCATGTTCTCTTGATGAACTTTCTCTTTGTGTTTTCAAATTCCTGAATATGAAAAAAAGTAATGGTAAAGAAAACAACAATAACCATTTTACAATTTTGTTATATGATGATAATTTGAAAACTACTGATATCATTTTTGAATTCCTCAACGAACATTTTTATAATGTTCTTCTGGCAAATAATTTTGATGATGCAGTAAATTATATTAACAACTTTAATATTAACTGTATCGTTA
>QNDJ01000225.1 GCA_003644825.1 Candidatus Zhuqueibacterota bacterium
ATATTTTATCTTTAGGTATTTTAGCAGGAGCTGAATTATTGTTTAATAAGAAAGCCAATGATCAGGATAATTATGAGAAATTGACATTTCAACAGCTTTTAAAAGATAATATTAACGGAGTAGATGGATTAAATGGTGCAACTTCGGTTATATTAAGTCTTGATAATAAAAATGTTTGTGTTACTTGTTATTGGGATAATGCGGTTGCTGTTTTTCAATAGATGAAGAAATAAAAAATCCTATCAAATACCAGTTGTTCCAAAACTATCCAAATCCGTTTAATCCTGGTGCAATAATGGAATTTTATCTTTCAAAGATGAGTGATATTGAATTAAATATTTATAATATGTTATGTCATAAAATAAAGATATTAATAAGTAAAAAACAAACCCCAGGAACTTATTCTATAATCTGGGATGGAGAAATGGATAATGGAATGAATACTCCTTCTGGAATGTATTTTTATAGATTAAAAACACATAGATTTACAGAAATAAAAAAGAATGTTGTTCTTGAAATAGTATCAAATGACCAGATGAACATTTAAATAGTTAATGAATAATGAGTTTTAGAGGCATAGACAAAAAAATAGATATAAAAAGACACAGCAACTTTGTATGTAGTTATGTCCAGGTCTATTCTCGTGGTACCAGCTATTCCTCGGCAGGTTGCTCTCCAGCAGAGCCTGCTTCTGTTTCACCGGACGTAATAAAGATACTATTTTTATTATGAGAGTAAACATAAATTTTTTCTTTTTTATTGTTCTTTGAAAATTGGTTACGGACTTTATCCTGTAATAGGTCTATATACTGTTGTGCTACACGTTTTGAGAGTCTTGCAAGTTGAGACATCTAATCGATATCAGTAATACCATATTTCCAGAGCATTTCGACCCGATGGTAGTCACGGATGTATCGATTCACAGCTTTGTTAATATGGTTAGTTTTTATGATGATTTGCGGTGTAAAATATCCTTCCAGATAGAGAGTAATGATTTGTCATTTATGGGTGGCGGTTCCTGAGATGTCCTGAATATTCCCCCGAGTTGGTAATAGTTTTTCGGATTGTTGTATTTCATTCACATATTTACTAACGATAGTGTAACAGACACCGAACAAAATAGCCAGACCTAATTGAGTGAGAAGGGCGCCTTAATCGAATGATTCATCTGTCCATTGTTCGAGTCTTTTTTTGAGAGTTGTAGAAGTAAATCCATGGTCAATATTGCTTATATCTTCATCGATAATAAATGAAGGAACAACTGTTCAATTCGAGTTACAGCTATTGTTTTGCCTCGCTGAGGGTACTCATCAACCGGGACAGCCATCCAGACGAGCTGTCCATAGTGTATATGATGGAGATTATTGTCAATAGTAGAGACCAGGAAATAATCGTCGATAAGTTTTAGGATATCCTTTATAATAGCTCGTGCAGTCAATTCACCTTTATTATAGCCATAGTGATTGAGGAATCGATAAAGCAGTAATTGGTAGAGACTTTTATCTTTCAGCCTGCGCATTTTCTTCAGTTGGATTTGTTCTTTTGTGAGGAATTTACTCATTTTATCTACCTTCCCGGCTCTTGTCAGATATGGATTTTTTTCCCATCTTAACATGGAAAAGCTGGTGTAAACGTTTATTGTCTTCTCTTTTGTATGCTTGATAAAGCTGTGTATATTCCCTGGCGATTCAATCTGATTTTTGAGCAATAAGGAGAATCTAATTGATATAAAATTTTTACTGATGAACAAAATCCGCTAAATACTTTTTGACAATACTCTCATAGTAATTGGTTTTTTGACTGTTGCAGGGCTTGTTGTAAGAATCATTGCAATGTCTTCATAGATGAGGAGTGCACTTTGCTCTTAATATGCCCTATAAGATGGTGTTTTAAACCTGTAAGACCATAATCGGCTAATGTTTGTAAATCTGTACTGAACTCTAAGAGAGCAAAACGTTCTCATGTTCTTGAAAATAAATAGAGAATTATTGATAATGATAGGAGTAAGATTAAAGTCCGTGGCAAGCTTTTGAAAGATTGCGCTTTTTGCAATCTCAGATTTTAGGCGTAAAATGCCATTATTATTATTTAAATCGACCACAGGACCTTCCCCTTCTTGGGTTAAATATAATAAATTCTGTGGTAATATACACTAAACTATAAATAAGAATTACGAATAAAAGGTGGATAAGTAAATGAGTGAAGGAGAATATGAGTTAATATGTATATAGGTTGCATATACACTCATATATTCACAGGTACCTCTTCAGCTAAAGGTATATAACAGTATACAGGAATTAAATAAGGGGTTTTAAATGAAAAAATTTACAATCCTAATTTTGTCGTTTCTTTTAATTTTTTTTAAAATATCTTTTTCCCAGGAACAGTGGATTAATTTTACTTCTTCATTTTTTATAAACGATTTAGAAATTGAAGGGGATTTTCTCTGGGCAGCGACTTCAGGAGGAGTAGTAAAGTGGAATTTACAAGATGAATCTTATATTAAATATACTACTTCTGATGGTCTTGCCGGTAATGATGTAAGCTCTATTGCCATAGACTCAGAAGGAAATATATGGTTTGGAACAATCGGAGGCGTTAGTAAATTCGATGGAACTAACTGGACAACATTTACCACATCTGATGGTCTGGCTGGTAATTGGGTACATTCAATAGCAATAGATTCAGAAGGAAACAAATGGTTCGGTACAATAGGAGGTGTTAGTAAATTTGATGGAACTAACTGGACTACTTATACAACATCCGATGGATTAGCTGATAATTGGGTAAATTCAATAGCCATTGACTCAGAGGGTAATAAGTGGTTCGGAACAGATGGTGGAGTGAGTAAATTTGATGGAACTAACTGGACTACCTATACTAAATCTGATGGATTGGCTAATAATTATGTACGTTCAATAGCAATAGATTTAGAGGGAAATAAGTGGTTTGGGGTGCCTGAAAAAGGAGTAAGTAAATTTGACGGAACGAATTGGACTACATATACTAAATCTGATGGATTGGCAAGTAATTATGTGACAGCAATAGCTATAGATTCTGAGGGAAATAAATGGTTTGGAACCCTTGGAGAAGGAATTAGTAAATTTGATGGAACGAACTGGACTACTTATACAACTACTGATGGTCTGGTTAATAATACGGTACTTTCAATAACCATCGATTCAAAAGGAAATAAATGGTTCGGTACGTATGGAGGAGGAGTTAGCAAATTTGACGGAGTTAACTGGGCTGAATATACTACCTCAGAAGAACTTGCGCATAATTATGTATCTGCAATAGCCATAGATTCAAAAGGAAATATATGGTTCGGAAATAATAGAGGCGTTAGTAAATTTGATGGAATTAACTGGACGACATATTCAGAATCTGATGGATTAGCTTGTAATAATGTAGAATCAATAGCTATAGATTCTGAGGGAAATAAATGGTTTGGAACATCCAGAGGTGTTAGTAAATTTGATGGAACTAACTGGACTACTTATACAATACCAGGTGGATTAGCTGCTAATTGGGTAAATTCAATAGCTATAGATAAGAATGGAAATAAATGGTTCGGAACTAATAGAGAAGTGAGTAAATTTGATGGAACTAACTGGACTATATATACGACATCAGATGGATTGGCTGGTAATTGTGTACTTTCAATAGCTATTGACTCAAAAGGAAATATATGGTTCGGAACATGTTGTGGTGTTAGTAAATTTGATGGAACAAATTGGACTACTTATACACCATTAAATGGATTGGTAGATCCCTGTGTATATTCAATAGCTATAGATAAGAATGGAAATAAATGGTTCGGAACTAATAGAGGAGTGAGTAAATTTGATGGAACAAACTGGACTTCATATACAACATCAGATGGATTGGCTGGTAATTGTGTAACGGCAATAGCTATAGATAAAGACGGAAATAAATGGTTTGGAACTAATGATAGAGGTGTTAGTAAATTTGATGGAACTAACTGGACTACATATACCACATCTGATGGATTGGCAAGTAATTGTATAAGGGCAATAACTATAGATTCAGAAGGAAATAAATGGTTCGGAACAAACCACGGAGTTAGTTTTCTGGGAAATCTTGAGTCTTTCCCAGGTCATAATTTTCAATTTTTTACTTTATATCAGAATTATCCTAATCCTTTTAATCATATAACAACAATAAAATATCAACTTCATATACCAGCAAAGGTAATAATAGAGATATATAATATTCTCGGGCAGAAAATAAATACGCTTCTTAATGAAAACAAAAAGATAGGAAACTATTCGGTTCAATGGTATGGGATAAACGATACTGGAATGAGTGTGTCATCAGGAATTTATATATATAG